>NZ_JALHPM010000187.1:0-11912 GCF_022842525.1 Luteitalea sp. | reverse complement strand
CGTCGACGCGCTGCCGTTGCGCGCGGGGGCGAGGAACCCGCCCGAGTACGGCGGCCCGTCGGTCGCGGCACAGCAGCGCGCCGCCTGGCCCGATCTCGGTCCGCTCGAGACGGCGGTGCCCCGCGCCGAGGTCCACGCCGCTGCCAGGGCCGCCATCGCGCGCGCCGGCTGGCAGCTCGTCGGCGACGATGCCGAGGCGGGCCGTCTGGAAGCCGTCGCCACGACGCGCTGGTTCCGCTTCAAGGACGACATCGTCGTCCGCCTGCGGGACCGTGCCGAGGGGGGCACCCGGGTCGACATGCGATCCAAGTCACGCATCGGGCGCAGTGACCTGGGCACCAATGCTCGCCGCGTGACGACCTACCTGGCGGACCTGCGGACCGCGCTGGGCGGTCGCCGGTGAGCGACCCGCTGCTGCGCTGGCGTCCCGAGTTCCCGATCCTCGGCACGTGCACCTATCTGGTGAGCCACTCCCTCGGGGCGATGCCGCGCAGCGCCCGCACCCAGGCGGCGCGGTTCCTCGACGCGTGGGAGACGCGGGGCGTTCGCGCCTGGTCGGAGGGGTGGTGGCACATCAGTCGAGAGACCGGCGACCTCCTGGCCCCGGTGCTCGGTGTGCCCGCCGGCTCGGTCACCATGGTGCAGAACGTGTCGGTCGCGCAGTCGGTGCTCGTGTCGAGCCTCGACTTCACGGCGGCGCGTCGCCGCATCGTCGTGCCGCAGCTCGACTTTCCGACCAATCACTATGTCTTCGAGGGCTGGCGACGTCACGGCGCCGAGGTCGTGTACGCGGAGTCGCCCGACGGCGTCACGCACCCCCTCGAGACGTGGCTGCCGCTCATCGACGAGCGCACGGCGCTGGTCTGCTGCTCGCTCGTGCTGTTCCGCAACTCTTCGATCACGGATGCGGCGGCGGTCATCGCCCGTGCGCACGCGGTGGGCGCCAGGGTCGTCCTCGACGTGTACCAGGCGACGGGCACGCTGCCCCTCGATCTCACCGCGCTCGGCGTCGACTTCGCCGTCGGCGGGTCGGTGAAGTGGCTCTGCGGCGGGCCCGGGGCTGGGTATCTCTACGTGCGTCCCGACATCGCCGGCACCCTGCAGCCGGCGGCCACGGGCTGGGCGGCCCACGCGCGGCCCTTCGCCTTCGAGACGGGCCCGATGGTGTATGCCGACGGCGAGGAGCGCTTCGCGTCAGGCACGCCCAACGTCTCGGCCTGGACGATCGCGCAGGCAGGCTACCGCATCGTCAATGAGATCGGCGTCCCGGCGATTCGGGCCAAGTCCCTGCGGCAGACGCGCCGCATCCTCGACCACGCCCTCGATCGCGGCTGGCGTGTGCGCACGCCAGTCGACGATGCACGGCGTGGCGGCACGGTGACCATCGACGTGCCCGACAGCACGCGGCTGGCCGAGGCGCTCATCGCCAGGGACGTGATCATCGACCATCGTCCCGGTGCCGGCATCCGCATGGCCCCGCACTTCTACACGACCGACGACGAGATCGACCACGCCCTGGCGGTGATGGACGAGCTGACCGAGCAATTCACCATTCAGAAGTCACGATGAAGCTCGGGGCGATCTCCGCCACGCTTCCGCGGAAGCGTCAGCGTTGCTGGCCGGAACTGCCTGCGGATTCTGCACGTCCGATCAGATGCCCAAATCTTGACTACGCCCAAGCACTGCGTCTCGCGCATGACTGCGGTGCGGGAGTGTCGGACGCAATGGCGTTGCTCGCCCCGCACTGCATTCTGAATGATGAATTCTGAATTGTTCTGTCACCGCTGCACGAACACGAACACCCCGTGCTTGTTGGCACTCGCGATGTCGAGCCGGCCGTCGCCGTCGATCTCGCCCACCACGACCTGATTGCCCACGCCCGACGTGTCGTCGATGAGGTGCTTCGCCCACGTCACGCCCGTGGCCGTGCGGCGCGGCTGAAACCAGTACAGCACCCCGGGCGCGTTCGGCTCCGGGTCGCCCGTCGGACCATGGGCCCAGCGACGCTTGCCGGTGACGACGTCGGCCAGTCCGTCCCCGTCCAGATCCCCGATGTCCAGCGCATGCGACTGTGAGAAGGACGCATCGATCGCGTGCTTCACGAACGTGCGCGTGCCCGAGGCAACCCGCTGTTCGAACCACCACACACCGACGGCATGGGCCGCGCTGGCGACGATGTCGGCGAGGCCGTCGCCGTTGACGTCGTAGATCGCCATGTGGGCAGCGTCGGGCCCGAGGTCGGCGGGCGTGAACGGCCAGGGCGATGCGCCCGGTGTCTCGGGGGCCAGCCAGTACCCTTTCGTGCCGACCACATCGGCGCGGCCGTCGCCATCGAGGTCGCCGACGCCGAGCCCGTGGGCGTAGCGATGGGCGGTCGGATGGTTCGGTTCGCTGATCGGATGGAACTCGAACGGCGCGAACGGGGACGTGGCGGGCGCGAGCCACCCGAGTTGCTCGTTGACGCCCATCACGAAGACCGGGCCGCGTCCACGCACGGCGCGGGCAAGCGCTGGCGACTCGTTGCCGGTGGAGGCCGATAGCAGGTGGGTGCGCCAGGTGCCACCGCGCGGCCCGGGGTTGGCGCGCCAGGTGGCCGGTTCGCCGGGAAAGCCGAGGATCGCCTGGTCGGGCCAGCCGTCGCCGTTCACGTCGAGGGCGAAGGTGTGAAAGGCGTTGCTGAACCCCGTCGGCGCATCGAAGGGCTCGAGCGGCGCGATGTCGTGGCGCGTCCAGGCCGACGGCGTCAGGAGGGCCTCGGGTGCCGGCGCGGCGTACCAGGCATTGCCGGCCAGCACGTCGATGCGGCCGTCGCGATTGACGTCGGCCAGCGCCACACCCTCGGCGCGGAAGGCGCCATCGAGGATCACCTTGCGGAACTGCGGCACGCGCATCGACGCCGGCGACTGCGCCGTCAGCCAGGTGCCTGCCGCGACCACCGAGCCGAGCAGCGCCGCACACACGTGACGCCAACGACGGCCATGCCGAACTGGGTGCTCCTGCATGACCCGAAGGCTACATCAACGACTCCCGATTCCCGACTCCCGACTCCCGGTTCCCGTCCTATCGCACGATCACATACCCCATGAAGTCGCGATTGAGCTGCTGGCCCGGTCGGACGTCGTCGAGGAACGGGCAGGTGCCGGCGGTGGTGAAGTTGCCCGACACCCGCGACTCGCCCGGCGCCAGATACCCGATCTGATTGAGGGCCGGGCACGTCGACCGCTCCAGATACGGCCCGGAGAAGATCTGATGGGCGGTCGTGTCGAGGTTGCGAATCGTGATGCGCTCGCCGGGAGCGACCACGAGGACGCGGGGCGTCACGCCCTGCGGCGTGATGGTGATGACCTGATCCTGGGCCAGCGGCGTCCCCAGCGCGTTGGTGCCGGAGGCCCAGCGCTCCTTGCCGGTATCGGCGTACATCGCCCGCTCGACGACCAGCTGTGCCGGCACCGCGCCCTGGCTCTCCACGAGCGTGCCGAAGCGACGACCCATGGCCTGCGGGAAGTCGTCGCGCACCGGCACGTTGATGCGACTGCGCGCCGGCACCGGATACTCCCGCGTGATGCGCGCGCCGTCGTCTTCGAACGACAGCGTGACGCGGGCGAGGCCGGCAAAGGGCGAGGTGTTGGCCACGAGGATGTAGGTGTCGGCGGCGTTGGGTCCACCGAGCATGCCGTCGGCGAGCCCCCAGACGGCACTGGTGGCCAGCGACCCCGGCGAGTTGTGCGCCTCGCGCCAGTTGCCCGAGGCCGGCCCGGGCCACCACATCGCGCGTTCGGCGACGAACGGCTCGTCGTCGACCGATTCGAGCACGGTGGACACCGCCGTGTCGGCGAGTTCGGGCGCGGCCTGATCCACCCAGATGTTGAAGCGGCTCTTCGCGCCCACGTCATAGGTGCGCTCGATGGTCGCGCCGGACGGGAGCAGGAACGTCGCGCGGACGGTGATCGGGTCGGTCGACGGATTGGCGAGCAGCAGGAAGGTGTCGAAGTACGCACCCGTCGCGCCCTCCGCGAACGACCACGTCGGGGCGGGCGTCGTGATGCCGGCGCTGGCATGCCCCGCCCCGAACAGGCGACCCCCGGCGTTGAGGTACATCGCCCGCTCCACCAGGATCGGGGTCTCGGGCGCCGTGGCGATGCGAGCGGAGACCTCGGCGGCGCGCAGCGACGGATGCTGCGTCGAGACGTCGAGGGTGGTGCGCGATCGTGGCGCCAGGGTGTAGGTCACGGTGACCGGCGGCAGGCCGCGGCCGAGCAGGTACTCGACGGTGACCCGTGCCTCCACCGCGTTCGGGTTCTGCAGCAGGTAGAACAGCTTGAACCCGTTGATCGTCGCGCCCTCGGCCAGGTACCACGTCGAGGCCGGGGCACTCATCGCCGTCTCGGCGTGGCTGCCGTAGGCGGTGCCGTCCCACGTCATCGTGCGATCCACCACGACGGGCTGATCGGACTCGAGGATGGTGGCGAACTCCTCGTCGGCGAGGCCGGGCACCGTCGAGGCATCGAGCGTGCCGCGGGCAAACGGCGCCAGTGTGACCAGCCGACGGATGATCGTGTCCTGCCCGGGGATGTCCGGCACACCGCACGCGCGCTGGCAGAGGAAGCGGACCAGCACGGCGGCCGGTGCCGCGTTGGGGTTGAACAGCGCGAGGCGGGTATCGAACGGCCCGATGGTCGCGCCCTCGGCCAGGTAGCGGGTGTGCCGGCCGAGCGGGTGGGTCCCCTGCTGGTACTCCTGCAGGTTCGTCAGGCCGTCCCCGTCGGGGTCACCGTTGGCATCGCTGAGGCGCGGGTCGAGGTTGTACTGCGTCTCCCAGGCGTCCGGCAACTGGTCGTTGTCGGTATCGCTGGTCTCGTCGCCGCTCGACAGACGGAACAGGAAGGCATCGGTCGGTCCGCGGTTCACGGTGCCCATCGCCTGCACCATGCCGGTCAGCACGACCCGGCCGACGCCATCCACCGCCAGCCCCGTCGCATCATCGTTGCCGGTCGTGCCGAGATAGGTGGCGTAGATCACCGAGGTGTCGCGCAGCATCACGACGAAGGCGTCGCCGCTGCCGGCGCCGGCGACCTGGACGGGCCGCTGCACCGGGAAGTTGACCGAGGTCGTCTGGCCCGCGACATACAGGCCGGTGCCGTCCACGGCGATGGCGCGCGCCCGATCCATGCCGCTGCCGCCGATTCGCCAGGCCCGCGCCCGACCACCGGCGGGCACGTACGACACCGCGAACGCATCCATGCTGGTGCCGACCGGACCCGAGGTGTGGGTCGACGGAAAATCGGGCGACGTGGTGCTGCCGCCCACGTGCACTGCGCCACCGCCGTCGACTGTCACGGCATGCGCGGCATCGTGTCCACTGCCACCAAGCCACGTCGAGAACACCAGCGCGCCAGACGACGTGAACCGCGAGACCGTGGCGTCGAAGCCGCCGCCATGTCCCTGCGATGCCTGCTGCGCCGGGTAGTCCGACGAGTTGGTCGTCCCGACCACGGAGACCGCCCCCGTGGCGTCCACCGCCACGCCGAACAGGCTGTCGGTGGCCTGCCCGCCGTGGTACGTGGACCAGGCGATGGTGCCGTTGGCCGCAATGCTGGTGACGAAGCCGTCGAGGCCCTGGGCGGCCGATTGCCGCGCGCTCTGCACCGGGAAGTCCGTCGAGCGGGTCTCGCCGGCGACCACCAGGCCCCCATCCGGACGCACGGCGATGCCGTGCGCTTCGTCGGCCTCGCTGCCTCCGAGGTACGTCGAGAAGGTCAGGGCGCTGCCGTTGGCGGCCACCGTGGCCACGAAGGCGTTGGGGCCCCCCGGCGCCGTCTGCAGACCCGTCAGCGCCTGCACGGTCGGGAAGTCGCGGCTGAGCGTGAGCCCGGCCACGTGCAGGCGGCCCGCGGCATCCACGGCGAGGCTGCGCACGTTGTCGGAATCCGACCCCCCGAAGTACGCGAGGAACTCGACGACCTGGCCCGTCGGATCGAGGCGCGCGACGAAGACGTCGCCCTTGCCGCCAGGGCCGCCGATGCGGGCCCAGGGCAGGTCCGTCGACGAGGTGTAGCCCGCGAGATGGATGCGGCCCTGCGCGTCGAGCGCCACCGTGGTGGCTTCCTCCACGCCGTTGCCGCCGATCGCCACCGAGTAGGTGAGCACCGGGTCGATCACCAGTGCGCGGCTGGCATCGTACGCGCCGACCGTGAAGCCGAACGAGCCGTCACCGACCGCACGGAACGCGACCGGCACCGCGGTGGTGCGACCGTCCGCGGCGTCCTGCCAGGCCCGCGGCGCCTCCAGCTGCAGTCGCACGCCCGGGGCGACCTCGATGTCGATGGCCCCGGCGGTCGTCAATGCGGCCGCCGCGTCCTGCACCGCGAATCGGATCGCGCTCGGCGCGGCCCCCGCGGCGACGAGGAAGTCCTGCTCGACGCGGCCGTCGGTGCCACGGTAGCGGACGTCGATGCCGGGGTACACCTCCCGGAAACCCACCTGCGCATGCAGGCCGGCCGTCCGCCGCGGCTGCGAGGCCGCACCGAGGTAGTGCGCCTCACCGGTGCGGGACGAGTGCCACGAGGGCGCGGTCGGCGCCGCGCCGACGAGCGCCCAGCCCCAGGTCCGGGACGCGTCGCCTGACGAAACCGCGACCTCCACGCCGGTGCGCGTGATGCGGGCCCCGTAGCCGCGGGCCCGTGTGGTGGCGGTACCGTCCTCGCCGACCTCGAACGTCAGTGGCAGGGCGTGGGCACTGCCGCGGACGGGTGGGGTGAGCACCGGCCGGTGCGCGAGTGGCGGAGAGGCGCCGTCGCGCGCCGACAGGCTGGCGCCGAGGCAGAGGAGCAGGGGCACGAGCGCCCACCGATGGCGGCGCACAGGGAGACCCACGGGTCGCATGCCCGGACTCCAGCAAGTTTCTCGCCGCCGCCTGAACCGTGGAAAACCGCGGATTCGTGTCGCCGCCGCCCCGCAGTGTCGCCAAACCCGTCAGTCGCGGTACGAAAACGGTGCCCGTTCGGCCGACCGTCTCAGCGCACGACGATGCGCGCGCGCATGTTGGCGTTGGTGGGGTCGTCGTGGTCGTGGATGCCGCAGGTGCGGGTGATGTTCAGGTTGCCGGTTTCGCGGACGGCATTGGGCGCCAGGAAGCCCACCTGGTTGATCTCCGGACAATCGGTGTGGTCCGGATGGGGGTCCGAGCTCACCTGGCGTGCCCGGCTGCTCTGATTGACGAAGAGGACCCGGCTGCCTGGCGGGACCACCAGTTCCTTGGGCAACAGCACGCCGCTGGCGTCCACCGTCATCGTCAAGGCCCCGGCCACCGGCGTCGTCGGCGTCGTCGGCGAACTGCTGCCGCCGCCACCGCACGCGCTGCCGAGGCAGGTCGAGCCGAGCAGACACGAGGCGGCGAGTCGGCGCAGAGGTGACATCCGCGCATTATCCCCGACCTCGACCGTCCTTGTTTCCCACACGGAAGGTGAGTATCTTTCATTGGGCGGAACGGTGTTCCGCATGTTGGAACACATGGTGCCCCAGACGTCAGCCGACAAGGCGTTGCATCTGCTCGAGGTCCTGAGCAGCGAGCCGGGAGGCATGGCGTTGCGCGATCTCGCGCGCGCGACAGGGCTGCCGGCGGCCACGGCGCACCGGCTCCTGCTCGTGCTGCGGCGGCGCGGGTTCGTGCGGCAGGAGGGCGAGGGGGGGCACTACATCCTCACGCTGAAGCTCCTGGACATGAGCTTTCGCTACTTGAACGGCTCGGAACTGCGGCTGCACGCGTACCCGCCGTTGCGGGAGTACGTCGGGCGCACGGCGACCCGCGCCTTCGTTTCGCTGCCGGCGGGCGAGGTGACGTACGTGTGGGACGGCCAGGACGATGCGGCGGCGATGTACACGGCGTATGGCAAGACCATGCCGGGACATTGCTCGCTGTTCTTCGCCGAGGGACAGCAGCGCCGCCTGAGCTGCGCGCGGCTCTGCGGGGCCGGGGACGTGGCCAGGTCCGGGGAGGTGGTCCGGCGCTTCGGCGACGGCGGGGCGGCCGACGGGTACCGGCTCAACTGTGCCTGCGCCCCGGTGCGGGACTACCGTGGCCAGGAAGTGGCGCGCATGGGGGTGTTCACCCATGGGCGCGGGGAGGGACCGCTGCACGAGGAGCACGTGACGGCGGCGTGGGACCTGGCACGGGCGACGTCCGTGCGGCTCGGATACCTGTCGGCCGAGGTCGGTCCGACGACACCGGCCCGCCTCCGGGAGGCAGGGCCTCAGCAATAGTGCTTTCTTCAGGAGGACTCGTGGCGTACGTTATTACCGAACCCTGTATCGGGACCAAGGACACAGCCTGCGTGGACGTGTGCCCCGTCGACTGCATCCATCCGCGGAAGGACGAGGGGGACTACGAGGGCACGCAGATGCTCTTCATCCACCCCGACGAGTGCATCGACTGCGGCGCGTGTGTTCCGGCCTGCCCCGTCGAGGCCATCTTCGCGATGGACGAAGTGCCGGACCAGTGGAAGGCGTATATCGAGAAGAACGCCGAGCACTACCAGAAGTAGCCATCGCCGCTCGCGGGGACGAGACGGCGTCGGGCGCTGTCCAACGCTTGTGTCCGCTGCGCATCGGTGCGCACGGGCCACGGGGAAATGTCCGACCGGCCACGCGCCGGTCCAGGATGGTGAAGATGTCCCGTCTCGTTGACCGTGTAACCCCCCGACTCCGCCTGCTGGGCGGGGTCACGGCTGTCGCCGTCGCCATCGTGATGGCGTCCGGCGCTCCCCACGCCGGAGCCCCGCTCACCGCGTCGGCCGAGTTCGCCCGCGGCACGCAACTGTTCCAGGACGCCCGGTACCGCGAAGCGGTGCAGGCGCTCGTCCGTGCCCGGGAGTACGACCCGGACCTCAAGGACCCCGTCACCCGGCTCGTGGTGCGCTCGCTGCTGCGCGTCGGCGATTTTGGCCGGGCCGAGAAGGAAGCCAGCACCCTCATCACCTCCACGGTCGGCATCGAAGACCTGTCGCTCCACGGCGAGACGCTCTGGAGCACCGGGCACTTCGAGGAGGCCAACGCGCGCTACACCGCGGCGCTGACGCTCGACTCCGGATATCCGTCCGCCCTGCACGGCATTGCGCGCGTCCTCGACGCACGCGGCAAGACTGCCGACGCGCTGGTCGCCGTCGAGCGGGCCATCGAGCGGGATCAGAACGTCGCCGAGTATCACCACACCCGCGCGTACTTCCTCGAACGGCTCGGCAACTATCCCGTCGCGGCCGACGAACTCGAACGCTATCTCCGGTACCTGCCCGCCAAGGGGTTCAAGGACCAGATCAAGCTCGCCAGGGCCCGCATCAAGTTCCTGCGCCACTTCGACGACCGCACGCCCCTGGCGATGGGTGACGACGCCCGCACGCAGGTCCACGTCGTCCCGTTCCGCGAGGAGCGGGAGAAGCTGTTCGTCAAGGCGCGCGTCAACGGGCGCCTGAACGTCGACCTGGTGCTCGACACGGGCGCCGAGATGACCGTCCTGTCGGAGGACGCCGCGCAGCGCGCGCAGGTCTACTCGGTGGCCGAGACCCTGAGCGCCGGCGTCGGCGACGTCGGCCTGCGTCGCCTCAAGCTCGCGCGCATCGCCAAGCTGGAGATCGGCTCGCTGAAGGTCGAACACGTGCCGGCGATGATCAAGGACCCGCCCCTGAAGAAGTGGCCCACCGCCGACATCGATGCCTTCTCGCCGCTGGCGGTGGGGCTGTCGATGCGCGTCGACTACGAAAAGAAGCAGCTGATCATGGCGCGCACGCTGCCCAAGGCGGATGGCGTCGCCACGATGGAAGCGCCGCTCTGGATGCATCGCCTGGCCACGGTCCGCGGGCGACTCAACGGCGACCGTCCGGCCGCCTTCGTCGTCGACACGGGGGGCCAGGCCATCTCGATCAGCCGCACCGCCGCCGTGGGCCTCGAGCAGCTCGGTCGCTTCCGCCGCATCCCGCTGCGCGTGTTCGGCTCATCGGGGTGGGATCGCGATGCGTTCCTGCTCCCGGGTGTCGATCTCGAAGTGGACGACGTGATGATGGCGCGCACGTCGCTGGTGGTGCTGAACCTGCGGGCGCCGAGTGTGCTCCTCGGCTACGAGCTGGGCGGGATCCTCGGCCACAAGTTCCTCAGCAAGTACCGCGTCTCGCTCGACATCGACGAAGGCCTGATGCGGCTCGACCACTAGGCGGACGGGCAGGCCAAGGGACAGGGGACGAGGGAAGAGTCACAAGGGCGTCAAGGGACGAGGAACAAGAACCGCAAGGGACGAGGGACAGGAACCGCAAGGGACGAGGAACAAGTCGCCGCGCGCCGAACACCGCCATGCGTCGTCGACACTTGCACGGAATCGCCTCGGTCGTCATTGGCAGCTTCGTGCTGCTCGCTGTCGGCACGCGCGCACAGGACGTGAGCGGGCCAACCGGCTTCCGCGCCACCGCCGAGATCGTGCAGTTCGACGCCTTGTTCCTGAATGGGGACGGGCGCCCCGTCAAGGACATCCGCAAGGACGAGGTGACGGTTCGTCAGGGCGGCACGCCCGTGCCCCTCCGCGACCTCCGCGTCCAGGTGCGTCCACCCGCCGTGGCTCCGCCCACGGCGCTGGCCTCCTCTCCGCCGTCCTCTCCGTCCGACGCCACCGCCGCGCAGGCGCCAGCGGACGTCGACGTCGAGCCCTGGATCTTCCTCATCGACGATCTCGCGATGTCGCCCGACGCGTTCGAGCGCACGAAGATCGGGTTGCGCATGCTCTTCGAGCAGGACCTGCCGGCAGGGGTGGAGGTGGGTCTGCTGCGGACCGGGGATCTCGGCAATCCGAAGACGCCACTGACCGCTGACCGCGCGGCGTTGCATCGTGCGGTGTCGCAAATGCGCTACCGGGTGAATCGCTGGCGCGGCGGCGTCGTGAGCCGTTCGGGTGCGCTCGGCGCCGGCAATGGGGGCGGCGATCGCGTCTTCCTCGAAGGCACGCTCGGCAGCCTCAACTCGCTCATTCTGAATCTGCGTCCCCTCCCGGGGCGCAAGGTCGTCGTGCTGCTGTCGGAGTTCGTGGCGCTGACCGCCAACGACTTCGATGTCGAGCCGGGAGGCATGGGGGGAAGCGCGACCGGCGCGGGGCAATACGCCGGCGTCGCAGGCCGGTTCAAGCGCCTCGGGCACGTCGCCGCCGCGTCCGGCGTCACCGTGCACGCGGTCAACGTGCTCGGCGTCGTGTCCATCGGCGGCGGCGGGCGCGCAATACTGAACGAAGGCCTGCACGCTGTCGCCGACGAACTCGGTGGCGTGTACTTCCGCGCGAGCAACGACGTCCAGGACCTGCTCGCGCGACTGATGACCGCGGAGCAGGGCTACTACGTACTCGCGTACGTGCCGCCCGACGGCACGTTCGAGGACCGCGGCAAGGCGCGTTTCGTGCCGGTGACCGTGTCGGTGTCGCGGCCCGGCGTGACCGTGAGGACGCGGCAGGGCTTCTTCACACGATAGGCCCTGCCTGTCGGCCAGCGCCGACGGCTGCACCTCGCCGGTGGGGTCAGCGGCCCGCGGCGAGTTCGCCCTCGATTTGCGCCATGCGCGCCTTCGCGGCCAGTCGCTGCTGGCGGCGCGACTCGGCCTCGATCGCGCGCGTGCGCTGTGCGTCGGTCTCGAGCACGAGGTCGGGCACCTCGACGCGGCGCCCGTCGGCGTCGATGGCCACGAACGTCAGGTAGGCGTGCGACGTCAGCTTGCGCTGACCGGTCAGTGTCTCCTCACTCATCACCCGCACCTCCACCTCCATCGACGTCCGGAAGGTGGCGGTCACTTCGGCCTTGAGAAGGATCAGGTCACCGACCTTGATCGGGTGCAGGAACTGCAGCCCGTCCACGGCGGCGGTGACGACGCGACTGCGCGAGTGGCGGAAGCAC
>NZ_JALHPM010000186.1:0-11954 GCF_022842525.1 Luteitalea sp. | reverse complement strand
GTCGGCGCGAGCCGGATGACGGCGCCGCGCGCCATCGCGGCCCCGGTCACGGGCGCCGCCACGTCCGGCCGTCGCGCTCGAGCAGTTCGTGCGCGTCTTCGGGGCCCCACGACCCGGCCTCGTAGCAGACGGGCCGCCCGCCGGTCGCCCAGGCGTCGAGGATCGGCATCACCGCCTGCCAGCTGACGTCGGTGCTGTCGGCGCGATGGAACAGCGTCTGGTCACCGGTGAGCGCGTCGTACAGCAACGTCTCGTACCCCGTCGATGGCGGTTGCACGAACTCCTCGTCGTACTTGAAGTCCATCGCCACGGTCTGCAACTCGAGCGCCTGCCCCGGCACCTTGGCATCGACGTGAAAGGTGATGCCCTCCTCGGGTTGCACGCGGATGACGAGCACGTTGCAGTTGAGGGTGCGGACGGCGGTGTCGCGGAACATCATGAAGGGCGGCTGGCGGAAGTGCACCGAGATCTCGGAGACCCGGCGCGCGAGCCGCTTGCCGGTCCGCAGATAGAACGGCACCCCGGCCCAGCGCCAGTTCTCGACCTGCAGCCGCATCGCCACGAAGGTCTCGGTGGCCGACGCGGCCGCCACCTTGTCCTCCTGCAGGTAGCCGGGCACGTCGGCGTCCTTCACCCGGCCGGCGACGTACTGCGCGCGCACGACGTCGCGCTCGACCATCGAGGGGGTCATCGGCATGATCGCCTGCAGGACCTTCAGGCGCTCGTCGCGCACCGCATCGGCGTCGAACGAAATCGGCGGCTCCATGGCCGTCAGCGCCAGCAGCATGAACAGATGGTTCTGCACCATGTCGCGCAGCGCGCCCGCCTCGTCGTAGTAGCCGCCGCGCGTCCCGATGCCGTCGGCTTCGGCCACGGTGATCTGCACGTGGTCGACGTAGCGTCGATTCCAGATCGGCTCGAAGATGCTGTTGGCGAACCTGAAGATCATCAGGTTCTGCACCGTCTCCTTCCCGAGGTAGTGATCGATGCGGTAGATCTGCCGCTCGGTCATCACCGCGGCAAGGGCGCGATTGAGGGCGCGCGCCGACTCGAGGTCGTGCCCGAAGGGCTTCTCGACGATCACCCGGCGACACCCGCCGGCGGCCTCCTCGTCGAGCAGGCCGGCCGCGCCGAGGCCGGCCGCGATGGGCGCGAACAGCTGCGGCGGCGTGGCGAGATAAAAGAGGGCGTTGCGGCCCGTCCCGTGCGATGCCTGCAGTTCGCCGAGGCGGGTGGCGATGTCGGCATAGAGCGACGGCTGTTCCACGTCGCCGACGACCACGCCGATGCGCCCGACGAACCACTGGCGCTCTTCGTCGGTCAGCGGCGTCTCGAGGTGCGTACTGGCGGCCGTCAGGATCTCGTCAGCCAGCGTCCCGCCCACGTCGGCCTGTCGGATGACGGCGATGAAGGCGAACGTCGTCGGCAGCGCGCCGGACCGACGCAGGTTGACGAGGGCCGGCAGCAGCTTGCGGCGCGTGAGGTCGCCCGACGCGCCGAAGCCGACGAACACGGCCGGGTCGGCCGGCGCGCTGACAGGACGCCGCGGCGCGCCGCTCGTCGGGGTGCTCACTGGTACGCCGCCTCCACTGCCGCGCGCAGCACCCGCAAGCCCGCCGCCACATCGGGCCCGAGATGCACACGCAACGCTCGTCGTCCGCGCTCTTCGAGGACACCGAAGTCGCCGCGGGCCTGCGCCGCCTTCACCACGCCGAACGTGAAATCACGGCCAGGGACCTCGAGGTCCTGCGCGTCATCGCAGGTGATCTGGAGGAAGACCCCGCTGTTGGGGCCGCCCTTGTAGGCCTGTCCGGTGGAATGGAGGAACCGCGGGCCGAACCCGAGGCACGTCGCGGCGCCGGACTGGGCGCGGATGACGGCCCGCATCTCCTGCAACGCCGCCACGTGATCGGCGGTCATGTCGATGTAGGCCAGCAGCGCCACGTAGTCGCCGCCGCCGACGCGGCGCAGGTGCGCCGCGATGGCTTCGGCCGGGGTGGCGACCGGGCCGAGCGCCCGGACGTTGGCCTCGTCGGTGAAGATGGCCATGTCGGTGTCCAGCACGACCGGCGCTTCGATCGGCAGCGCGCCATCCTGCTCGAAGGCGTCGGTCAGCACCCGCGTCTTGATCTTGCTCGCCTCGACGTCGGGCTGGTCGAAGGGGTTGATGCCGAGCACCGCGCCCGCGACGGCCGTGGCGATCTCCCAGCGGAAGAACTCCTGGCCGAGCGCGTAGGTGTCGCGCACGTCGATCCGCACGACCGGATGACCGGCGAGGTTGAGCGCCTCGATGAACGCATCCTGCGCGGCGTCGGGCTCGTCGGACAGGCGCAGGTAGACGAACAGCCGATCGCTGCCGTAGGTGCTCGGGTCGCCTTCCGGCTCGAGGTCCACCGGGATGACCGCGGTGCCGTTCTTCCCCGTCGACTCGGCGACCAGCTGCTCGAGCCACGCGCCGAGCGGGGCGATGCCCGGCGAGGCGACGATCGTCAGCTTGTCGCGACCAGCCTTCGCCGCTTCGCCAATCACCACGCCGAGCGCCACGCCGGGATTGGTGGCGGCATCCTCGATGCGGCAGGCCTCGGCCATCTGGGCCGCTTCGCCGAGCAGGCGCGTCACGTCGACGCCCGCCAGCGCGGCCGGCACCGTGCCGAAGGCCGACAGCACGGAGAAGCGACCGCCGACCGTCGGCTGGCCGAAGGCGATGGCGCGGAAGCCGTCGCGCTCGGCCACCTTCTGCATCTGCGAGCCCGGGTCGGTGATGGCCACCACGTGCCGTCCCGCCTGCTCGATGCCGACGGCTTTCTTCAGGCGATCGAAAAAGTACGCCAGGAAGACGTTGGGCTCGAGCGTACTGCCCGACTTGCTCGCCACGAGCACGAGCGTCGTCGTCAGATCGACGGCCTCGTCGAAGCGACGGACCTGCGCCGGGTCGGTCGAGTCGAGCACGTGCAGGCGCGGCCAGCCGGCCTCGGCCTCGATGACGCGCGAGACGACCTCGGGCCCGAGACTCGACCCGCCCATGCCGAGCAGCAGCACGTCGGTGATGCCGTCCTGGCGCACCGCTTCGGCCAGTGCCGTGCGGGCGCCGATCTCCTGCTGCTGGGCGGCGATGACGTCGAGCCATCCCAGCCACTGGTCTTCGCCACTGTTGGTCCACAACGAGGCGTCTTTCGTCCAGAGTCGAGCCACGCGGCGCTCGGCGGTCCACTGCGCGAGCGTGCGGGCAATCGCCTCGGCCAGCGAGCCGGGCTGCACGGAAATGGGGGTGGCAGTCACGGGGTCAAGTGTAGCCTGCGACCGGGCTCGGGCGGACCGGCGTCCGTCGTGTTCGTGGACGCCGCACACGCGGTAGGCTACGGGGATGGCTCTCGAGGAATACCGCCGCAAACGGGACTTCACGCGCACGCCTGAGCCGGCCGGTGATCCCGGCGCCCGTGCACGCCCCGCCCCGACCCGCTTCTTCTGCGTGCAGAAGCATCTCGCGACGGCCTTGCACTACGACTTCCGCCTCGAGCACGACGGCGTCCTGCTGTCGTGGGCCGTGCCGAAGGGGCCGTCACTCGATCCCGCCACCAAGCGCCTGGCGATGCAGACCGAGGATCACCCGATCGAATACGGCGAGTTCGAGGGCGTCATCCCCGAGGGCTACGGCGCCGGTGTCGTCATGTTGTGGGACGTCGGCACCTGGGCACCGGAGTCCGACGACATCGACGCGGCGCTGCGCAAGGGCGACCTCAAGATTCGCCTCGATGGCTACAAGCTCAAGGGCTCGTGGGTCCTCGTCCGCACGCGCGGCTGGGGCGGGCGCTCCGGCGCGAAGGACGATGGGCGGTCGTGGCTGCTCATCAAGCACAAGGACGAGTGGGCCGGCGACCTCGACATCACCGCGTTCGCGCCCAACAGCGTCAAGAGCGCGGGCACCTTTCGCGAGATCCTCGCGCAGGACGCGCCCGATGTGTGGCTCAGTAATCCTGGCGCCACGGGCGAGGCGTCGCTCGAGACGCTGGCCGACGTGCTGAAGAAGCTCGACGCGCTCGAGCCGCTGCCGCCTGACACGCCAGCGCCGGCCGCGAAGACGCGCCCGCGCAAGCCGTCGACGAAGACGTAAGCGTCTACCTGTCGACGATCGCGACCGAGATGCCGACCTGCGTCTCGCTCAGGAAGTGTGGAAAGGCCGCCACGACGCGCCCCTGCGAGGCATCGATGCCGTTGTAGTCGCCAAACGGCACCGACGCCACCGTCCGGAACGACGCCAGCGGCACGGGCACACTGACCCACGTCCGTCCGCCGTCCTCGCTGCGCGCCATCACCACCCGGGTCTCGGTGCCCGTGGCCGACACCCGCTCGTGATAGACGACGTGCAGCTGGCCGGTGGAGGCGTCCTGCGCCAGCCATACGAAGAACTGCGCCACTCCGTTGCCAATCGCGTCGTCGTTGACGCGCACGGGCGTGCGCCACGTCTGTCCGCGGTCGGACGACGAGGCCACGAAGACGTCCGGATCGCCGTGTCGCGCATCGACCCAGGCAATCGACACGGTGCCGCGGCGAGGCCCGGTCGTGCCATCCACCACCGTCACCGGCATGCCGTTGCTGCGCGACAGGCCGGGGATGTCGATGTCCCAGCCGCCGGGGATCTGGCTGACGTGCCGGTCTTCGCCGAACGTCACACCGCCGTCATCGGACCGATCGACGACCAGTCCCGCCGGCCCGGACCACGCGACGTAGAGTTCGCCGTCCGGTCCCACGGCCGGCACCGCCCCCTCGACCGTGTCGTCATCGTCCAGGCAGGTGCCGACGCGATCGGAGATGCGGAGCGGCACGGAGAACGACCGGCCGTTGTCGGTCGAGCGCGAGACGTGGATCTCGCTGCGGCAGTCCGGACGCGGGGTGTTGTATTCGTCGAAGCGGGTCCACGCGACGTACACGTGGCCGCGTCGAGGCGACTGCGCCCCGCGGTCGACACCGGGCCACGGCTTGTCCTCGAACGGGGCGACGGTGTTGCGGTGATCGATCACTGCCACCGGTGCCTCCCACCCGCCCGTCGCCGCGTCCCGCCGGCGCACGAAGATGCCGTTGCGGGCGAGCGCAGGCCGAGCCACGCGCAGCCCGTCGAACGAGATGTACGAATGCAGCAGGGTGCCATCCGCACCGAACACCACCGCATCGTCGCCCTGCGAACTGCGCCGTTCGGGATTGGCGGCCAGTTCCTCCTGCCAGGTCCGACCGCCGTCGCGCGAGACGAAGAGGACGTTGCTCACGCGCGTCGCGCCAGGCCGGTTCACCTGGTAGGCCGAGACGACGATGTGGTCGCGATTGGTCGGGTCGATGGCGACGGCGACTTCTGCCGTGTTGGGTGCCCCAGGCGTCGTCAACGGCACGACGCGCACCTCGGTCGCCACCGACTGCGCCGACCCACCAAGCCCCACCGCCGCCACGATGGCCGAGAGTCCGAACAGGATCAGGCGCACCGGCCGAGCATACCCTGTGTACTATCCACTCGTGCGGTTCCGCGGACCACGGTCGTTCCTGGCGGCCCTCGTCGTCATCGTGTCCGGGACGGCCTTGCTGCTGAGGCCCCCGGCGCCGCGACTCCTGGCGCCTGCGGCGCAGCAACCCACCCTCTGGCGCGGCGCCTATCACGTGCACAGCACGCAGTCAGACGGCAGCGGCACCCCGGAGGCCATTGCCACTGCGGCGGCCGCGGCAGGCCTCGACTTCGTCATCCTCACCGACCACGGCGATGCGACCCGGCCGCCAACGCCGCCGCGCGTGGTCGATGGCGTGCTGCTGATCGATGCGGTCGAGATCAGCACCGACGATGGCCACCTCGTCGCGCTGGACCTGCCGCAGGCGCCCTATCCACTGGCCGGTGAAGGGCGCGCCGTCCTCGACGACGTCCATCGCCTCGGTGGCCTCGGCATCCTCGCCCACCCGGATTCGCCACGGCCAGCCCTGGCCTGGCACGACGCGTCAGTGGATGCCGACGGATACGAGTGGGTCAACGCCGACACCACGTGGCGATCGGCGCGCGCGCCTCGCCTGCTGGCACACCTGCTGACGTATGCCCTCAACCGCGCCGGCACCCTGGCGGCGCTCGCCCGCTATCCGGCCGCGCTCTTCGCGGAGCGAGATCAGCCGACACGGCGTCCGCAGCTCGCCCTGGCGGCCATCGACGCCCATGCGCGCATCGGCTGGCAGCGCGGGGCCGACCCCCTCGACGGTGGCCGCACGCTGGCGGAGTTCCCGTCCTACCGCGCCAGCCTGGGGACGTTCGGGCTCGTCGTCCCCTGGCTGGACGGCCGTCCGTCCGGCGACGCCAGCCGCGATGCCGTGGTCGTCCTGCATGCCATCCGGCATGGCCTCGCCTCGACCGCCGTGTTCAGCATGGCGTCGCCCGCGTGGCTGTCCCTGGACGTCATCGAGCCGGCGGCGACTGCCACCCCTGGGCCAGATGCGCGAGGGCCGGCCACGCTCGCCGTGCGAAGCAATGCCCCGGCCGATGCCATCGTGCGGGTGCTGCGCAACGGCACGCTGCTCCGCGAGGCCTCTGCTTCGGCCTGGTCGCTGGCGCTCGAGGCCGACGCGCCGCCGGCGATCTATCGGGCCGAGGTGTGGTTGCCGGCGCGCCGCGGATGGCCCGCGCTGCCCATCGCCGTCAGCGCCGCGCGCGGCCACAATCTGCCCCGGGCGCCGCTCGACGCTGCGGCTGCCGGGCTCCCCGACGGCCCCCCCGCAGCGGTAGACGACGGATCCGTCGCGGTCGACCTTCGCGGCTGGCATGTCGAGCACGATCCCGCCTCGCGTGCGACCAGCGACACAGGACCGCCCGAGGCCATCGCCCAGGGGACGCTGACACTGGCGCCCGGCGCCCGCGTCAGCCAGTTCGCCGCGCTGGTCGCCGACCTGGCGGCTCCGCCGCCAGGCGCCTCGACGCTCGAGCTGGACCTGTCGGCCTCCGCGCCCATGCGGCTGTCCATCCAGTTGCGCGAGCCGCGCCCGGGTGAAGGTCTGCGCTGGCGCCACTCGGCCTACGTCGACCAGGCGCGGCGTCTCGTCCGTCTGCCGGTGCAGGCGTTTCGGCCCATCCTCCCGGCGAGCGGGTCGGTGCCCCTCGAGCGCGTCCACGCCCTCCTGCTCGTGATGGACACCGTCAATGCCCGTCCGGGCGAGACGCGCACCGTGACGGTCCGTGCCGCACGGTGGACCACCGATCAGTAGAATGGGCGAAGCGTCGCGCGTCACTCGCGCGTCCCACCACTCGTATGGAAAAGATCATCGTTCACTCCCATTTCCACACCGGGCATCGGCAGCTCGGCTATCCCGGCAAGTGCAAGTGGGTGCATGGCCACACCTGGCGGGGCACCGTCACGGTCTCGTGCGAGGCCTTCCCGCGCGACGAGCTCGACATGGCCCTCGACTTCGGGGACCTCAAGGCCGTGATGCGCTTCCTCGATCACAAGATGCTGGTGACCGAGCAGGACGCGACGTTCCTCAATCCGGAGCTCTTCGAACCCGAGGGCGTGGTGTTGCTGCGGGGCAAGGGACCCAGCGTGGAGAACGTCGCCCTCTACGTCTGGGACAACGTGGTCGCGCACATTCGCGACAAGTTCCCGGGCCATGACGTGATGTACACGGTGCAGGTCCTGATTCAGGAGACCGAGAACAACATCTTCGTCGTGGAGAAGACCGCGCACGTCTGACGCCCGCGGCCGGCGCGTCGATGATCGTCTATCGCGCGAACAGCGGGATGACGAACTGGCAGAACAGCGCGCCGACGACCGTCATCGACATCCCCCACAGCAGCAGGATGCGGAACAGCCGCCGTGCGTCGTGGCCCTCCGGGAGCGCCGCGATGCACAGCGCGCCGATCGTCGAGAGCGGCGACACATCCACCAGCGCCGCGCCGACGTTGATGCTGAGCGCGATCTCGAGCGGGTTGCCTCCGCCGAGCTTCTCCACCAGCGCCGGCACGGCCGGCAGGAACGTCGGGTAGACCACGCCGGACGTCGAGCTGTAGGTCGAAATGGCGCCGGTCACGAACGCGATCACGCCGTTGACCGACCCCGGTGTGGCGATGCGGGCCAGCAGCGTGCTGAACAGGTCCATGCCCCCGGTGCCCTCGAGCACGCCAATCAGCATGCTCACGCCGCACACCATCACGATCACGGCCCACGGCACCTGCCGCAGCATCGCCGTGTCGTCCGCGGCGCGCACGAGGACGAGGAACGCCGCCGCGGCAAACGCCGCGAGGCCGAGATTCACCTTCAGCAGCACGACGGCGGCTACCCACAGCGCGCCGACGATGAGCGTCACGCGGTGTTCGGTGGCCAGCGGAGCCACGACGACGGCCTCGCGACGCGTGGCATCGCGCAGCAGCCCCGGCCCCCCGAACAGCGCCCATGCTGCCCCGGCAGCGAGGACGTGGGCGACGAAGTTGGCAGCCCATGCCTGCCACTCGTGTCCGGGCACACCGGCCTTGCCCATGCCGGCGGTGACGATGACG
Organism: Luteitalea sp.; assembly: GCF_022842525.1. Lineage (NCBI taxonomy): Bacteria > Pseudomonadati > Acidobacteriota > Vicinamibacteria > Vicinamibacterales > Vicinamibacteraceae > Luteitalea > Luteitalea sp. Next base: position 3,448 of record NZ_JALHPM010000186.1, on the reverse strand, counting down.
CCGACGGCGCTGAAGGGCGACAGATTGCCGGCGTTGGCGCCGTTGCCGAGCATCAACGCCGTCAGCAGGGGGGGGATGCCGGCGTGGGCGCCGGCGGCCATGCCCATCGGGGCCAACAGGGCCACCGCCGCGATGGCGCCGGGGCCCATCGTGCTGATGGTGCACGCCAGCCCGAACAGCAGGAACGGCAGCCACGCGGCGCGTCCGCCAGAGAGGCGCAAGGCGCGTTGAGTGACGGCGGCCATCGTGCCGTTGGCCTGCGTCACGCCGAACAGCAGCGTCACCCCGAGCAGGGTGACGAACAGCGAGGCCGGGAAGACGGCCATGAGCGCGTCGGCCTTCCAGCCGGCGGCATGGACAGCGATCGGCCAGGCCAGGGCCACGGCGAGCACGCCGACGTTGAGGCGCGTGCCGAAGCTGGCCCCCATCACGAGCACGAGCGCGACGACCGAGAGGGCGGCGGGGCTCATGGCGTCCAGGGCGGCAGGTGGTGCTTCTGGACCTTGCCGAGCGCCGTGCGCGGGAGCGCCGCCACCCGCACGAAGCCGCGCGGCACCTTGAACGACGCAATCTGCGTTCGCAATGCGTCAGCGAGGGCCGACAGATCACACGCGTCGTCGGTGACGAGATAGGCCACCGGCACCTCGCCCCGCACGGGATCGGCGACGCCGACCACGGCTGCCTCCCGCACACCGGCAAGGCTGGTCAGCGCGTCCTCGATCTCGCGGGGGTAGATGTTGAAGCCACCGGAGATGATGAGGTCGCTGCGGCGCCCCTGCAGCGTGATGTAGCCATCGGGCGCGCGCATGCCGAGATCGCCGGTGCGGAACCAGCCGTCGACGAACGCCGCGCTCGTGGCATCTGGCCGGTTCCAGTAGCCGTCGCAGACGTTGGGCCCCTTCACCCACACCTCTCCCGTCACCCCGTCGTCGACCAGGGCCCCGGACTCGTCGAGGATGCGGACGGCCGTCATCGGCATGGGCAATCCGACGGTTCCGGGGCGCCGCTCCCCCACCAGAGGATTGCTCACGTTCATGAGCGTCTCGGTCATGCCGTAGCGCTCGAGGATGACGTGGCCGAACCGGGCCTCGAACGCCTCGTGGACGTGGGCCGGCAGGGGGGCCGAGCCCGAGACGAACAGCCGCATCGCGGCGCCGATCGCGCGGGCCCGTGTCGGCGCGGTCTCCAGCAGGCGCACGTACATGGTCGGCACGCCGAAGAACAGCGTCGGCCGATAGTGCTCGAACCAGCCGACGGCCTTGTCGTGTTCGAAGCGCTCGAGCAGTCGCATGTGGCAGCCGCTCGCCAGCCAGCACTGCACGCCGTTGCCGAGGCCATGGACGTGGAACAGGGGCAGGGCCGCGAGGTAGCGGTCGGCGCTGGTAATGCCCCAGGCGGTGACCAGCGAGACGGCGTTGGCGATGAAGTTGCCGTGGGTGAGGACGGCGCCCTTCGCCACGCCGGTCGTGCCCGAGGTGTAGACGAGGGCGGCAGGCGTGGCGGCATCGGTACGGACGAGCGGCCGCGCCGTGATCGCCACGGCCGCCTCGGCCTCGAGCCCCTCCACATCCCACCCGGCGGTCCCCTCGAAGTCCGCGATCCGATCGGCCGTGGTGACCACGGCACGCGGCTGCGCGTCGGCGAGGATGTGGCCGATCTCCCGGCCCCGATACAGCACGTTGATGGGAACGACGATGGCGCCGAGCTTGAGCAGGGCGATCCAGAGGTCGATGACGGCGACGCGGTTGGGCAGGCAGAAGGCGACGCGGTCCCCGGCCGTGACACCGCGCCCGGCCAGCACCTGCGCGAGGCGATCGCTGCGTGCATCGAGGTCGCCGAACGTCAGGGCGCGCGTGTGGCCGTCCGCGTCGTCGAACTCGAGGGCCGGCGCGTCGCGCCGGCCCCGAAGGGAGAGGTCATAGAGGCTGAGCAGCGACATCGGGTGCTGAACGATACCTGATGTCGTGCCTCGCCGGAGCCGCCGGCGACGGCTACTTGATCTTCAGCCCGGACGCCAGCATCTTGACCCGCTCGCCGAGCGCCGCGTCGGCGCCACCGAGGGCGGTCATCTGGTCGTAGTGCGCCTGCATCTTCTGCACGCGCGCCTGATCCTCCGGCCCGCACGGGCAGCCTTTCTTGAACTGCCCGAAGTACGACCACGCGGCGCCCCACCGCGGCATCCACCACTTGGGCGCCAGTTCGGCCGCCTTCTCGAGCGATGGGATGGCCTGGTCGAACAGCTTCTTGTCCTTCAGCGCCAGGCCGAGGACGGCGAGCCCCATGGGGTTGGCATACGCGGGTGTGGCCGCGGCCTTCTGCAGCGTTTCGATCGTGCGATCGACCTGCTTGGATTCGTAGAGGACGGCGCCGAGTTCGGTCAGCACGCCCGGATCCGCGCCGTCGAGCGCCGCCGCCTTCTCCATGCTGGCCAACGCCGCCGGGACGTCCTTCTTCTGCTCGCGCAGGATGCGTCCCATGCCGTAATGCGCGCCGGCGATGGACGCGTCGAGGCGGACCGCATGACCGTAGGCCGCCAGCGCCTCGTCGTACTTCTTGTCGTGCTCGAGCACGCGGCCATGCAGATAGTGCGCCTGTGCTTTCTCGGGCAGGGCCGTGGCAGCGGCGGCAGCCGGCGTGCGCGCGTTCTCGAAGTCGTTGTTGCGCACCAGCACGTCGGCCAACCCGAGTTGGGCGTCGCCGAGGCCAGGGTCGATGGCGATCGCGGCGCGATACTGCTGCGCCGCGGCGTCGAGGCGGCCCTGCTTGTGCTGGAGCGTGGCGAGGGCGAGCAGCAGCGACTTGTCGGTCGGCGTGGCGGCGACGGCCGCATAGAGGTCTTCGAGGGCCTTGGCCTCATCCCCGGTCGCGAGATAGGCGCGGCCGCGCAGGGCGTAGAGTTCCTTGCGGCCGGGCTCGGCCGCCAGGGCCTGGGAGGCGGCGGCGATCGTGCCGGGGTGGTCGCCCTTGGCGCCGAGCACCTGGGCCAGTTGAGCACTGGTCGCCGGCTGCTTCGGGTCGAGTTCGAGCGCGCGCTTGAGCGGACCCTCGGCGTCTGGCCCACGGCCGGCCGCGAGCAGCGCCTCACCGAGCGACGCATGGGCCTTGGCGGCGTCGGGCAGCGCCTTGACCGCGGCTTCACCGGCGGCAACGGCCTCCGGGCTCTTCGTCTTCACGAGCGATTCGGCACGAATGAGCGCCGCCTGGCTGCGAGACGCATCGAGCGCCAGCGCCGCGGCGGCCTGCTCGGCCGCATCGGCGTAACGACCTGCCTGGAAGTGTCCGCTGGCCAGGCCCAGGTGGGCCTGCGCCTTGTCGGCGCCCGTCAGCGCACCCAGCGCCAACTGGTAGTTCATCAAGGTGCAGTCCCAGTCCTTCTGGGTCTCGCAGACCTTGCCGAGCTTGAACGCTGCCTGCGATTGCTTCGGGTCGAGTTCGATGATCGCCTTGA
>NZ_JALHPM010000185.1:0-11968 GCF_022842525.1 Luteitalea sp. | reverse complement strand
GCTCCGGGGTCGAGTTCGCAGAGCAGCGTGGAGTGGTGACCGGCCATCTGAAGACCGAGTTCGATCCCGCCGATGCCCGCGAACAGCCCCGCTACTCTCAAGGTGTTCTTCGCCACACCGGAAGTATGCCCTGAACAGCCACCGCTGTTGAGTACTGAATCCCACTTCTTCGCCGACGGCGCTGTCAGACGATCAGCAGCCCCACAGGGCGCGCGAGGAATCCGGCGTAGCGCTCGACCTCGGCTTCCAGCGCCCGCTGGATGGCCGGGGCCGGCGCGTCGAGCAGATGCACCTCCACGCTGACCGGCGCGGTGGCGCGGGCTGGGATCGTGCGCCGCCAGCGGCCGCCATGGCGGCCGTCGATCATGACCGGCTGGCTGAGCAGCGCCGACTGCGCGAGCGTGGAGGGCTCGGCGCCCGCGTGGAGCAGCGGACGGCGGTCCCGGTAGGCCACCGTGTACTCGTCGAAGTTCGACAGCAGATGGACCACCGGCGCGTTCGGGCGCGTGCGGCCGTCGCGCGCACCGTACTCGGTGCCGTCGCCCGCGCCGGACCAGTGCGGCACACCATCGATGCGGTGCGCGATGAGCGCATCGCCCGACAGGCCAACGCCCTCCCGCACGTCACGGATCGTCAACCCCGACCACCAGGCCGCGTCGTGCGCCGTGGCTGGCCCATGGCTCGTGAAGTAGCGGGTCATCAGGGCGGCGAGCGCATCCTCGCGGCTCCGCGTCGCGGCAGGAGCCACGCGCTGGTCCACGAGGACGTACGTGAAATGACGACCCTGCCGAGGTCCGCTGCAGATCAGGCCGCTGAGTTCGGCGTGCATCAGCAGGTGCGGCAGGCGCTGCCCCTCGGTGGCGATGCCGGCCCGCCCGAGCTGATCGCCGAGCGCATGGCGTGTCAGATGAGGCACGTCGCCGAGCGCTCGCGCGAACACCTGCTCTGCCTTCGAGAAGGTCGCGGCATCGAGTCCCAGCTCCGTGTAGCGCGCGGCCTGACTGGCTCGCACGCGCGGCCCCGTGAGCGCCAGCAGCCAGCGCAGGTCCTCCGGCGCCACGACGTGCCACGTCGGCCGCAGCACGTGGGTGCGGATGATGTCTCCGGCGTCGAGCGCTGCCAGGACGTCGGACTCGCAAATCCGCGTCGATACGCGCCTCGCGAGGGCCCACGTCGCGCCAGGCACCTCCTGCGCCTGCACCGCCCCGAACCAGCGGACCACCGCGCCAACCGACGGCAGACCCTCGCCGAGCAGGTGCTGGTGGTGAAGACGATCGCGCAGCAGCAGAGGGGGGCCTTGGGTCTTGGGCCCTGGGCCTTCGTTTTGAGCCCTGAGCCCAGAGCCTTGAGCCCCGTCTACTGCTGGCTCGTCGCGGGCGCCGTCGCCGGGCGCTGCCCTGGCGCGGGGCGCGGCGCCGGCAGCGGCTTGCGCGGAAGCAGCGCGTCACGGTTGGCCGCCTGATACGCGAACGAGGCCACGACAATGGCGTTCTGGATCAGGTCCTGGGGAATCGCGCGCTCGTACACGTCGAGGTTCGTGTGGTGCGTGCGGGTGCTGTACTCCAGGGGATCCTGAACGAACTGGAAGCCCGGCAGGCCGACCGCGTCGAACGACAGGTGGTCGGTGCCGCCCGTCGGGCGGATGGTCGCCGTCGTCATGCCGAAGTTCTGGAACGGCTTCATCCAGGCCCCGAACGTCGGGGCGACCGCTTCGTTGCCCTGGAGGTAGATGCCGCGGAAGGCCCCGCCGCCGTTGTCCATGTTGAGGTAGACCGACAGCTTCGCGTGCTCCGGCTTCAGCTTCATGTCGGCCGGGTCGGCGAAGTGCTCCTTGACGTAGGCGCGCGAGCCGAGCAGGCCCTGCTCTTCGCCGGTCCACAGCGCGAGGCGGATGGTGCGCCGCGGCTTCAGGCCCGTGGCCTTCAGGATGCGGAGGGCTTCCATCATCACTGCGGAGCTGACGCCGTTGTCGGTGGCGCCCGTGCCCGAATGCCACGAGTCGAAGTGCGCGCCGATCATCACCACTTCGTCGGCCTTGTCGGTGCCCGGGATCTCGGCGATCACGTTGTAGACGTCGGCGCTCGTGTCGATGAAGCGGTTCTTCACGTTCACCGTCAGCGACACCGGGATGTTCTTCTCGAGCACCCGCTGCAGGCGGCCATAGTGCTCGGCGGCGAGGACCACCTGCGGCAGCAGGGCCTCCTCGTCCTTCGTGCGTCCGCCCTCACCCGGCGACGTGCCCTGCACGCGGATGGCGCCGTTGTCGCCGCGGTCGCCCGGGGACATCTCGAGCACCGCCAGCACGCCCTCGTCCTTGTAGAACTTCATCCGCTTCTCGCGGAACACGGCGATGCCGGCAAACTGGCCCATCTGGGCGCGGTAGCGGCGCATGCGGTCGTCGCCACCCACCTGCTCCCTGGCGAGATCGGCCAGTTCCTTGTCGGTGTAGCGCCGGAGGGGCGACTCGAAGAACGCCTGGAAGTCGCGCGTCGGCGACTGCAGGATGAAGGTGTTCTTCAGCTTGCCCTTGTACCTGGCGAAGTCCTCTTCCTTGTCGATCACCGCGAGCACCGCGGTGCCCGTGACCTCGCCGGCCGTGCCGGGCGTCCAGGCCTTCGGGTAGCCCTGGATGACGAACGGCTGTGGCGTCGTCATCGTGATCGACGTGTGGTCGTTGACCCAGCCGCGGCCGAACGGTCCCCACTTCTCGGTGTGGACGTTGGCCAGGCCCCACGACGTCATCTGCGTCTGCGCCCACGCGGCCGCCTGATGCATCAGCGGCGAGTTGGTGAGGCGCGGGCCGTGGACGTCGGTCAGGTAGCTCAGCGTCTCCATCACCTTGGAGTTGCTCGTGCCCTCCTGCTTGATTCGGTAGACGGCGTCGAGGTCGGCCTCGTCGCGCACCTGGGCCATTGCGGGCGCAGCCAGCGCCGCCGCCAGGGCGACGGCGGTCACGGCGCGGCGCACCCCGCCTGGAAGGGTCGAACACATCATCGGAACACTCCTTGGAAACTCGGATGCCCGGCGCTCCGGGCTACAGCGGAGAACGACGGGCGAACGCCTGATGTTACCGCTCCGTCACGCCAGGGGCTGAGCCGGTCCCTGGATCGGGGCGTTGTGCCGCGACTCTGGACAGCCTCCAGCCTGGTCGTGGGTCCGATGCAGCGGCGACGCGTGGCGATGCGCGACGGCTCCGCCGCCGACTGTAGGCGTCGACCTTCAGGTCGACGCGCAGCGGCACATTTCACATGGGAGGGACGCCTCGGCGAGGCGTCCGGTGAGGCTAGTTGCCGGCGACGGGCCCGGGCGAGGCGGTGACCGCGCGGGCGAGTTGGCCCAGCGGGCGATCGGGCGCACCGGCGAAGCGATAGGCCTGGCGGTCGCGGTGTTCGACGTAGGCGGCGAGCGCGGCGGAAGGAATCGGCTGCCCCGGGGGCAGCTTCCGGTGCTCGTCGAGCGGGTTCACGTGCGTGCCGCCCTTGAGCAGCTCGTAGTGCAGGTGCGGCCCGGTGGAGAGCCCCGTGGACCCCACGTACCCGATCAGCTCACCCTGCGACACCCGCATCCCGGCGCGCAGCCCCGACGCAATCTTCGAGAAGTGCAGGTAGCGGGTCTCGTAGCCGTTGTCGTGCTTGATGTAGACCGAGTTGCCGCCCCCACCCGTCCAGCCGGCGCGCGTCACCGTGCCGCTGGCCACCGACAGCACCGGGGCCCCACTGGGGGCACCGTAGTCCACGCCGCGGTGGGCGCGGGCGGTCTTGAGCACGGGGTGGACGCGGCGGAACGAGAACCCCGACGTGACGCGCGGCTCGAACTTGAGCGGCGACTTCAGGAAGAAGCGCCGCATCGAGCGCCCGTCCCGGTCGTAGTAGTCGGCCTTCTGCCCGGGAATGGCGTACCGGAAGGCTTCGAAGCTGCGGCCACTCGTGGTGAACCGGGCCGCGACGATGTCGCCGTAGCCGCCGAACTCGCCTTCGCGCACGACCTTCTCGAACAGGATCTCGAAGGAATCGCCGGGCTGGAGTTCGTTGCCGAAGTCCACTTCTCCTTCGAAGACCTTGGCGAACTCGAGCGCCAGGCTGATGCTCTCGCCGGCGACGTTCACCGCGGCGATCAGCGACGGCGCCTCGCGCGAGATCTCGCCCCGAATCGACATCAGCGCCTTGTGCTTCTCGTACGGCAGCACCTGGACGTCGTAGTCGGGCAGCGCATCGGCAGCCTTGTCGTCGCCGCCGACGACCTTCAGGAACTTGTCGGCGTCGATCTGGTAGGTGAACTCGCGGATCGCCCCATCGAGGCCCACCTGGAGCCGGTACGGGCGATCGGCGCGGATGCGGCGCAGGTCGAATTGCTTCTTCGCCGCCTCGACGAAATGATTGACGATGTCGTCGCTGACCTGATGGGCACGGAGCAGGCTCGCCAGCGTGGCGTTGCGGGGCACACGGGCTTCGATCAGGCGCGTGGCCTGCTCCTGCACCTGCACGGCGGCCAGGCTCGTCACCGAGGCCTGCTGCGCCGGCTGTGCCGAGCAGCCCGCCAGGGCGACGACAGCTGACAGGGCGAGAGGGAGGGTTCGCATCGTCACGTCGGAGGGCAGGATACAAACATTTGAATCGGCGAGCTACGGAAAATTGTCGTTGCTGCCGATACTGTAGCGATTCGCTGCCCCAAAAACGTCATGGGCAGAGCTGGGGGCGCGGTCTGGCGAACCCCGGTCCGGGCGACCGGCGCATGCGTACGTCCCTCCTCGGCCTGCTGTTGGTCGCCCTCCCCGTGGCCGCCAACGCCCAGGTCCACCGGACGGCCGCGGCCATCGACGCCGAACTCCTCGAGGTGATGCGGCTGACCGGGGCCCTTCGCCTTCATGGTCATGCAGCTGGTCGAGGAGGGACGGCTGGACCTCGACGCCTCCATCGCGACCTACCTGCCCCGGCCGCTGCCCGACTCTCCGCCGATGGCCGGCACCGGCCCATGGGCGGACCTGAAGGGCGACGAGCGGTGGCGGCAGCTGACGCCGCGCATCCTGCTGACCCACGCCTCCGGCTTTGCCAACTTCGCCTTCCTCGAGCCCGACGGCAAACTCCGCTTCCACTTCGACCCCGGCACCCGGTACGCCTACTCCGGCGAGGGACTGATCCTCCTGCAGTTCGTCCTGGAGCAGGGGCTGGGACTCGACGTCGGCGCCGAGATGCAGCGTCGCGTCTTCGATCGTGCCGGGATGACACGCACCAGCATGATGTGGCGCGCCGACTTCGCCACCAACCTCGCCGACGGCTGGGACGCGCAGGGCAAGCCCGTGCCCCACGACCAACGCAGCCGCCCGCGCGCCGCCGGGTCCATGGACACGACCATGGCCGACATCGCCCGATTCGCCGCCGCCTACGTGCGCGGGGAGGGACTCTCGGCGCGTGGCCGCGCCGAACTCACCCGGCCGCAGCGCCCGATCACGACCGCGTCGCAGTTCCCGTCGCTCCAGCCGGAACTGCCGGTGGACCGTCGCCGACCGGACCTCGCCGCCGGCCTCGGCGTCGTCGTCTGCGACGGTCCGCAGGGCCCCGGCTTCTTCAAGGGCGGGCACAACGACTCGACGGCCAACACCTGGGTGTGTGTCGAACGCGGACGGGCGTGCGTCGTGATCCTCTCCAACGACGTGCGGGCCGAACCGGCGTTTCCGCGGCTGGTCGCCTTCATCCTCGGCGAGACCTGGGTGCCCTGGACTTGGGAGTACGGCGGGATGACGTTCCTCTCGCACTGAGGCGATTTCCCGCCTCGCCCCGTGGGTATTCACTAGAATTGTCCCGTGGCTCTCGTTCGACCGTTCCGCGCTCTCCGTCCCCGTCCCGATATCGCCGCCGAGATGGCGTCCGTGCCCTACGACGTGGTCAACGTCGAGGAGGCGCGCGCCCTGGCGCAGGGCCGTCCCAACAGCCTGCTGCACGTGTCGCGCGCCGAGATCGACCTCGCGCCGACCGTGTCGCCGTATGCCGATGAGGTCTACACCCGGGCCTGGGAGACCTTCGAGGCCTTCCGCTCGAGCGCGCTGATTCAGGACCAGGCCCCGCGCCTCTACGTCTATCGCCTGCGCATGGGCGACCACGAGCAGACCGGTCTGGCCGGTGCCTTCTCCGTGGACGAGTACCGTCGCGGCGTCATCGTCAAGCACGAGCGGACGCGCAAGGACAAGGAAGACGATCGCACCCGCCACATCACCGAGCTCCGCGCGCAGACCGGGCCCGTGCTGCTGACCTTCCGCGACACCCCCGCGGCCGCCGCGGCGCTGACCGACGTGACCGCGGGAACCCCTCTCTACGACTTCGTGGCCGAGGATGGCATCGGGCACACGGTGTGGGCGGCCACCCCGGCACAGGCGACCGCCTTGCAGGCCGCCATGGCCGACGTGCCCCAGCTCTACATCGCCGACGGGCACCACCGCGCCGCCAGCGCCGCACGGGCGCAGGAGGCGCTGGGCGCCGAGCCCGATGAAGAAGCGGCCTTCTTCCTCGCCGTCGCCTTCCCGGATACGCAGATGCGGATCCTGCCGTACCACCGCGTGGTCAAGGATCTCAACGGCCACACGCCGGAGGCCCTGCTGACGGTGCTGTCGCAGCGCTTCCCGATGACGGCCGGGTCGCCGGACCCCTCGCGCAAGGGCGAGTGCGGCGTCCACATCCGCGGCAAGTGGTACACGCTGACGCTCGGCGACGACACCACCGACACCGCCGATCCCATTCGCACCCTCGATGTCTCGCGGCTACAGGACCAGATCCTCGCGCCGATCCTGGGGGTGGCCGATCCGCGGACCGACACCCGCATCGACTTCGTCGGCGGCATCCGCGGCACCAGTGCCCTCGAAGCGCTCGTCCGGAGCCGCAAGGCCGAGATCGCGTTCTCGATGTATCCCGTCACGCTCGGCGAACTCATGGCCGTGTCCGACGCCGGCGCCATCATGCCTCCCAAGTCCACCTGGTTCGAGCCCAAGCTCAGGGACGGCCTGCTGATCCATGAAATCTGATCAACGCCTGTTCAACTTCTCCTCGGGCCCGGCGACGCTGCCCGAACCCGTGCTGCGCGAGGCGCAGCGTGACCTGTTCATGCTGCCGGGCGTCGGCATGTCGGTGATGGAGATCAGCCACCGCTCGAAGGCCTTCGACGGCATCCTCGAGGACGCCGAGGCCACCCTGCGCGACGTGGCCGGCATCCCCGACAGCCACGCCGTCCTGTTCCTCCAGGGCGGTGCCAGTCTGCAGTTCTCGATGCTGCCGATGAACCTCCTCCCCCCGGGGCAGAGCGCCGACTACGTCATCACCGGCGTCTGGGGGCAGAAGGCCATCGCCGAAGCGCAGAAGGCGGGGACCGTGCGCGTGGCCGGGACCACCGAGCCCGACGGCTTCCGTCGCGTGCCGCGCCAGGACGAGCTGCAGCTCGACCCGGCCGCCGCCTACGTGCACGTGACCACCAACAACACCATCTACGGCACCCAGTGGCCCACCATGCCGCTGACCGGCGACGTCCCGCTGGTCGTCGATGCCTCCTCCGACATCTTCAGCGCGCCGATGGACGTGGCGCGCTTCGGCGTCATCTACGCCGGCGCCCAGAAGAACCTCGGGCCCTCCGGCGTCACCCTCGTCGTCATCCGCAAGGATCTGCTGTCGCGTTCGTCCAAGGCGCTGCCGACGATGCTGAACTATGCGGTGCAGGCCGCCAACGGCTCGCGCTACAACACGCCGAACACGTTCGGCATCTACATCCTCGGCCTGGTCGCCCGCTGGATGCAGGGCGAAGGTGGCCTCGAGGCGATTGGCCGCCGCAACGTCCGCAAGGCCGGCACGCTCTACGCCGAGATCGATCGCACGGGCTTCTATCGCGGTCATGCCGATCGCGACGCGCGATCGCTCATGAACATCACGTTCCGCCTGCGCGACGAGGCCCTGGACGAGGCGTTCGCGACGGACGCGACCCGAGAGGGCCTCGACGGGCTCAAGGGTCACCGCTCGGCCGGCGGTTTGCGGGCCTCCATGTACAACGCGTTCCCGGAGGCCGGGGTCGAGACGCTCGTCCAGTTCATGCGCGAGTTCGAGCGCACGCACGGGTGACCGTGTCTCCCGTCTTCCGTAGTCAGGAATCATCGTGAACTCCCCCCGTCAGTGGTGCGTGGCGCTTCTCGCCACGCTCGTCTTCTCCTCGCTCGGCGCCGCGCAGCCTCCGGCGGCTGACCTGCGCGTGCGCGTGTCCGACACGCTCGGTGATCCCATTGCCGGCGCCAGCGCCGTCGTCACTGCCGAGGATGGCGGTAGCGGTCGAGCGGTGATCACCGGGCCCGATGGCGTCGCCACCGTGCCGGTCCCCGAGCGACCGGGGCCCCTGCTGTTGCGCGTGTCCGCCCCGGGATTCGCCGAGCACCTCGAGGCCCTGCAGCCTGGCTCCGCGGCCTTCGACGTCACGCTCCAGCCAGCGGCGCGGACCGAGCAGGTGACCGTCACCGCCGGGCGCCGACCGGTGCGAGGGGCCGAACTGCCGGCCGACGCCACCGTCCTGTCGCGCCGCGATCTCGAAGTGACGGCCGCCGGCACCCTCGACGACGTGCTGCGACTGACGCCGGGCTTCTCGCTGTTTCGGCGGTCGCCGTCGCGAACGGCCAACCCGACGACCCAGGGCGTCACGCTGCGGGGGTTGTCGGCCTCTGGCGCCAGCCGCACGCTGGTGCTGGCCGACGGTGTCCCGCTGAACGACCCGTTCGGCGGGTGGGTGAGCTGGGACCGCGTGCCGCAGGTCGCCATCGACCGCGTCGAAGTCGTCCGTGGCGGCGCCAGCGATCTCTACGGCGCCGACGCGGCCGGCGGCGTGATCCAGGTGCTGTCCGTGGAGCCGTCGTCGCCAGTGGCGCGCCTGCTCGTCGAGGGCGGCAGCCAGGCGACGGGCCGGGTGTCGGCGCTGGCCGGGACCCGCCGCGGGCCCTGGCTCGGCTCGGTGTCGGGGGAATGGAGCACGACCGACGGCGCCATTCCGATTGCGCCGGAGATTCGCGGCCCCATCGACGTGCCGGCGGGCGTCGAGTCCTCCGTGGTGTCGGTGAGTGCCGGTGCCGCCATCACGCGGCTCTGGCGCACGTCGCTGCGCGCGCAGGTGTACGACGAAGACCGCACCAATGGCACCCCGCTGCAGGACAACGACACCAACCAGCGCCAGGCGAGCATCGACGTCACGGGCGCCGGACCCTGGGGCGACCTGCGGGTGCGCGGCTTCGCGCTGGGACAGGGCTACGACCAGGCGTTCTCGGCGGTCAACGCCACGCGCACCGGCGAGACCCTCAGTTCACGCCAGCGGGTCAGCGCCACGAGCGCCGGGGCGTCGGCCGAGTACGTGCGGGCAATCGGGCGCGTCGTGCTGCTGGCGGGCGGCGACATGCGTCGGGTCGAGGGCGACATGATCGAACGGCGCCCGACGGGCGCCCCGACCATCGCCGATGGCCAGCAGGACATGCTCGGCGGCTTCGCGCAGGTCACGTGGGCGGCCGCGCCGCGTCTCGTCGTGGTGGGCGGGCTGCGCGGCGATGCCATCGATGTCGACACGACGCCCGGCGGCACGCGCGACATCAACGCGCTCTCGCCCAAGGCCTCCGTGGCCTGGTCCGCGCCGCACGCGTTCACCGTGCGGGCGAGTGGCTACCGCGCCTTCCGTGCGCCGACGCTCAACGAGCGGCTCCGCTCGTTCCGGGCCGGCAACGCCCTCACCCAGAACAACCCCGCGCTCGAGATGGAACGGGTCACCGGGGGCGACGTCAGCCTCGCGTGGGAGCCGCGTCGCGTCTCGCTGCGCGCGACGCTCTTCGCCGCCCGCCTCGAGGACGCCATCACCAACGTCACCGTGACCAGCACCCCCACGCTCATCACTCGCGAACGCCGCAACGCCGGCGAGATCGGCGCACGTGGGCTCGAGGTGGAAGGGCGCGTGCAGGTGCTGTCGTCCCTGTCGGTGGCCGGGACCCTGGCGTGGACGCGGTCCCGCTTCGACGAGTCCGGCGAACCCGGCCTCCAGGGCAACCGCGTCCCGCAGGTGCCCATCGCCCAGGGCGGTGTGGACGTCCGCTGGCAGCCGTTCGCGCCGTCGATGATCGCCGCCCAGGTCCGGTGGACCAGCAGCCAGTTCGACGACGACCGCAATCTGTTCGAGTTGGGGACGTCGACGGTGGCCGACCTGATTGGGGAGCACCGCTTCGCCGACGCCCTGCGTGGCTTCGTCGCCGTGGAGAACCTCTTCGACGCCGACTACGACACCGGCCGCACGCCGCAGCGCACCGTCGGCCCACCCCGACGCGTCCGCGCCGGCGTCAGGGTGACGTTCTAGCGCACCGGGGGCCGGCGCCGACGGGGACGTCGCCGCCGACGTACGCCGTCGTCCTCGGGCACGGGCGTCGGTGGATCTTCGCGCAGCAACGTCTCCCAGTGCTCGACGACCTCCGGGTACTCCCCGTGGATGTCGAGCCAGGTCAGGGCATCGCGGAAGGCGCCGCGGTGCATCAGGGCGCGCTGCACGCGGGCCGGGGCGTTGGTCTCGAGCAGGCGCTTCTGCAGCGACAGCAGGTGCCGCAGCTTCTCGATGTCCTTGCGGGCCACCTGCATCTGCCCGAGCATGTGCGGCGCGTCGCGCTCCCAGTCGTCGTGGTACCGGTAGCGATGCCCCTCGTCCTTCAGCAGGCCGAGCGGCAGCAGCAGCGTGCCGGCCAGAATCGGATTGCTCAGCGTCTCCGGGGCGTCGTCGAAGCGACGGCGGTAGGCGTCGACGGCCTCGAAGGCCTCGGTGAGCGGACCATCGTCGTTGAGCAGCTCGGGGGACATGTGCTCGAGCAGCCCGCTGTCGGCGAGGTGGTCGAAGCACGAGCGCGCGTGCCCACTGCGCAGAATCTTGTAGTACTCCTCGAGCAGGCGCGCCGACGACGCCTGGCCGATGAGCGGGGCCTTGCGCTCGATGGCGTCCATCACCTCGCCGTCGACGCTGAAGTCGAGACGGGCGGCCAGGACGAGCGCCCGCAGCATGCGGACCGGGTCTTCCACGAACCGCACGTCGGGATCGCCGATGCAGCGAATCAGCCGCTGGTCGAGATCCTCGAGGCCGCCAGTGTAGTCGATGATCGAGAAGGTCCCGATGTCGTAGAACAGGGCGTTGACGGTGAAGTCCCGGCGGAAGGCATCTTCCTCGGGCGTGCCGTACTCGTTGTCGCGCTGGATCGGCCGGTCGATGATCTCGGCCGACACATCCGCACCCGGATCGGCGACGATGGGCAGGTCGCCGTCGTCCGGATGATCGGGGCGGAAGTGTTGCTCCTGCGGCTCCGGGGTGCCGGTCACCTGCTTGCGGAACGTCGCGACCTCGATCGTCTTCGTGCCGTAGCGGATGTGGGCGAGCCTGAACCGCCGTCCGATGATCCAGCAGTTGCGGAAGAGGCGCTTGACGTCGTGCGGGTGCGCGCTCGTTCCGATGTCGAAGTCCTTGGGACGACGATGGAGGAGGAGATCGCGTACGCTGCCCCCCACGAGATAGGCCTCGAAGTTGGACGCGTGCAGGCGGTAGAGGACGCGGAGGGCATCGGGGTCGATGTCCCGCCGCGAGAGGCCATGCTCGCTCCTCGCGACGACAATTGGAGTGACCACGCCTCGGGAGTATAGCAAGTCGCCGGGGTTCGAGGTTTGGAAGTGGCTGACATGCAAGCACTTACTGTTTTCATTCACGGATGGGCCGGTCTGGCGCTCCTGATGGCGGGCAGCGCGACGGTGCTGGCGCAGCCGGCACCGGTGGACCCGCTGGCGCGCGCCAGGCAGCTCTACAACGCCGAGAAGTACGACGAGGCCATCACGGCGGCGCGCGACGCCGCGGCACGGCCGGGCTCGAAGAACGAGGCTGGGTTGCTGCTCGGGCGGGCCCTGCTGGAGCGGCATCGCGCCAGCCGGGTGGCCGGGGACCTCGACGCCGC
>NZ_JALHPM010000184.1:0-12333 GCF_022842525.1 Luteitalea sp. | reverse complement strand
TGCTTCGGCGGACCTGCGACAGCGTATCGGGGCCCGGCAGGCCGAGGCAGACGCGTCTGTGGCCCGCCGTGCCAACCTGGAAGGCTCGGTGTCGGCCCTGCGCTCGGCGATCGACGACGACCTGGCCGCCCTGGACGAACTGAAGCGCCGCGTCGTCGAGGCCGACGAGCGCGTCGTCGAGGTGCAGGGCGCGTTCGCCGAACACGAGTCCGGCGCGCGCGAGGCGCGTCGCGGGTTGGACGATGTGCGGTCGCTGTCCACCGCGCTCGAGGTCGCGCGGGCGACGGCCGAATCCGACCTCGGCCATCTGGCCGAGTCGTGCCGCGAGGCCCTCGACCAGACGCTCGAGGAAGTGGCGGAGGCGATGGCGGAGATGCTCGCCAACGAGGCCGGCCTGCCCAGTGCGGCGTCGGTGGCGGCGGCCGAGCGGGCCGGTGCCGACGAAGAGGGGGCCGAGGCTGGCGTCGCGGTCGAGAGCAGTGATGCCGCGGCCGAAGCTGCGGGCGCCATCGAGCCGGCGCCCCCGGTGCTGAGTGCGGAGCAGGCAATCACGCGGCTCAAGGTGCGCATCGCCTCGCTCGGGGCCGTCAACATGATGGCCATCGAGCAGTTTGACGAGCTCGAGCAGCGCCACACCTTCCTGACGGGACAGCGCAAGGATCTCATCGACGCGATCGCGTCCACGGGTGAGGCCATCTCGCGCATCGATCAGACCACGCGCGAGCGGTTCGCCGAGGCGTTCGCGGCCGTCAACACCAACTTCGCCGAGATGTTCACGACGCTCTTCGGCGGCGGCCGCGCCGGCCTCATCATGCTCGATCAGGAGGATGTGCTGGAGAGCGGCATCGACATCGTCGCCCAGCCGCCGGGCAAGCGACTGCAGAACGTGCAGCTGCTCTCGGGTGGCGAGAAGGCCCTGACGGCGATGGCGCTGATGTTCGGCATCTTCAAGTACCGCCCGAGCCCCTTCTGCCTGCTCGACGAGATCGATGCGCCACTCGACGACGCCAACATCGGCCGCTTCGTCGAGATGCTGCGCAGCATGCAGGATCACACCCAGTTCGTGCTGATCACGCACCACCGCAAGACGATGGAGATCGCCGACCGCCTGTACGGCGTGACCATGGAGGAGCCGGGGGTGTCCAAGGTGCTGCGGCTCGATCTCACGCACTAGGCGGCCTGGTCGCCGCCGCGACACGCAGACCGTGAACGAAGACAAGGGCACCCGCTACCGCCGCGCCGAACGCACCCTGCGCCTCGTCGAGGTCACGGCAGGCACCGTCGTGCTGGGGCTGCTGGCGCTCAGTCCCGTGCCGACCGGCCTGCGCACGTGGTCGACCGGTCTGCTCGACACGCCCGCGTCTCCTGGGGGCGCCTTCGTGCGCCACGCGGTGGTCGCCGCGCTGCTCCTGACGACGAGCCTGGCGCTGCCGGCCCTGGCCGCCGCGCCCTTCGCGCTGCGCCGGTTGTACACACTGGCCCGTCGCTATCACGTCCCCTTCACCACTCCGCGGGCCCACGTGCGGGACACCGTGCGACACGGCGCGATCCTGGTGGTGGCCGGGGCGCTGGCCTGGGCGGTCTTCGTCTGGTTCGCGGCGCCCGTGCCGTGGCTGTCGGGGCTCGGACTCGCGCTCGCCATGCTGACGCTGGCCGCCGTCGTCATGCTGGCCGCGCCCTGGGCGATTCTGCTGTCGCCGCGGGTGCGTCCGCTGCGCGACGAAGCCGTCGCCGGTCGCCTGCATGCCCTGGCCTCGCGGGCGGGCTTGCGGCTCGGGGGCCTGCACGAGTGGGGCTTCGGCCCACACGGGGACCACGCCAACGCCGCGCTCGTGGGTGTGGTGGGGCCGCGGCGCCTGCTGATTTCCGACACGCTGCTCGCCGGGTGCCCGGCCGAGGAGATGGATGCGGTGGTCGCGCACGAGCTCGGCCATCACGCGCACGGGCACACGTGGCAGCGCGTCCGTGTGCAGGCGATCGGTCTGGTCGGCGCCGTGCTCGGTGCCCAGGCCAGCGCCGCGGGTCCGGCGCGCTGGCTCGGTGG
Organism: Luteitalea sp.; assembly: GCF_022842525.1. NCBI lineage: Bacteria > Pseudomonadati > Acidobacteriota > Vicinamibacteria > Vicinamibacterales > Vicinamibacteraceae > Luteitalea > Luteitalea sp. Next base: position 10,289 of record NZ_JALHPM010000184.1, on the reverse strand, counting down.
CACGGACGGCCTCACCGATCCCGCGTCGCTGCCGTGGATGCTGCTCGGTGCCGGCGCGGTGTGGCTGGCGGCTCGCCCCTGGCAGCTGGCGCAGTCGCGTCAGCACGAGGCCGAGGCGGATGCCTTCGCCCTGGCGCTCACCGGACGCCCCGACGTCCTCGAGCGCGTGCTGGCGCGCGTCGGTGCACGCAACCTCTCCAGTGACGACGACTCGCTCCTGACGCGTGCGTTCTTCCTGACGCATCCACCCATCCCGGCGCGTATCGCGGCGGCCCGCCGTGCGGCCGAGCCGGCACCCTCCGCCGAGGTCTGACTCGCCATGCTCACGCGCCGTGCCTTTGCCACGTCCACCCTCGCCGGCCTGATCGGCGCTGCCGGTCTGCGGGCCCAGCCCGACGACGCCAACTACGACGAAGCGAAGGTGCCGGCCTACACGTTGCCGCCACTGCTGCACCTGGCCGATGGCCGGGTGGTGACCGATCGTGCAGGGTGGGTGGCGAGGCGCGCCGAGCTGCTCGATCTGTTCGCCCGCCACATGTACGGTCGCACGCCGGCCGGGTTGCCCGACGGTGCGGTGGTGCCGGTGGACACGCCGGTGCCGGTGCTCGGTGGGCGGGCGTTGCGACAGCAGTGCCGTCTGGACTGGCAGGGACGCGCGTCGATGGACGTCCTGGTGTACCGGCCCGCGCACGGCCGGCCCGTCCCTGTCTTCATCGGACTGAACTACTTCGGCAACCACGCCGTCGATCCGGACCCCGCCATCCGGCTCTCGACCCGCTGGATGCGGACCAACGACGCCAACGGCGTCGTGAACCATCGTGCGACCGAGCGCGCCCGCGGCACCATGGCGCGGCGCTGGCCGGTGGATCTGATCATCGAGCAGGACTGCGCCGTCATGACCGCCTACTACGGCGATCTGGCCCCCGACGACCCGTCCGTGGTGCGGCAGGGGATGGCACCGCTGGCCGACGGACTCGAGGGCGACATCCCGACGGCCGAGCGGTGGGGCGCCATCGGGATGTGGGCGTGGGGGCTGTCGCAGATGCGTCGGGCCGTGGCGACCATGCCCGGGCTCGACGCGCGGCGCGCGATCGTGATCGGGCACAGTCGGCTCGGCAAGGCCGCGCTCTGGGCCGGTGCGCAGGATGAGGCGTTCGCCATGGTGGTCTCGAACGACTCGGGCTGCGCCGGCGCGGCGCTGAGTCGCCGTGCCTATGGCGAGACGATCGGCCGCATCACGCGGTCGTTCCCGCACTGGTTCTGCCCGACGCTGGCGTCCTGGGCGGGACGCGAAGCGGCGATGCCGATCGACCAGCACCAGTTGCTGGCCCTGGTGGCGCCGCGCGTCCTGCACGTCGGCAGCGCGGTCGAGGACCGCTGGGCTGACCCGAAGGGCGAGTTCCTGGCCACGCTGGCCGCCGACGAGGCGTGGCGGTTGCTGCGGCAGCGCGGACTGGGCGGGACGGCCATGCCGGCGGTGGAGCAGTCGGTCGGGGACCGGGTCCGCTACCACCTACGCACGGGGGGGCACGACATCACCCGCGACGACTGGGCGCAGTACCTCGCCACGGCGAAGGCGCAGCTCTCCTGAGGGCGCGCCTCACCTGACGATCAGCTCGCCGCGCATCTCCTCGCACCCGGCGTCGGCGCGCATGCTGCAGTAGAACGGAAAGCGGCCGACCTCGTCGGCGCGGAACTCGAACGTCACCGTGCCGCCCGGCGGCACGCGCTTCTGGATGCGATAGGCATCCACCGTGAAGCTGTGGGCGATGTCGGTCGACGTGATGGTGACGCGGACGATGTCGTTGCGCCGGACGTCGATGACCTCGGGATCGAAGGCGAAGCGACGCGCCGTCAGGGCGACGGCCCGTCGGCCGGCCGGTTCCGGTTCGGGCTGAGTGCCCAGCGGCAGGAGGACGGCGGCCGACCAGCGCTGGAGCCATCGGCGGCGGGTGAGTGGTGGACGCATGGCTGGAGTCAGGAATACAACAGAACGGGCGCGACCGTCGCTGGCCGCGCCCTGTTCCCGAACGACTGCCGGCCTGTTTCTGGCGCCGGCCCGGTCTCTCGCGGCCTACTCGGCCTTGGGCTGCTCTTCCTGGAGCAGCGCCTTGCGGCTCAGGCGGATCTTGCCCGACGGGTCGACGTTGAGCACCTTGACCAGGAGCTGTTCGCCTTCCTTGAGCTCGTCGCGCACGTCCTTGACGCGGTGCAGCGCGATCTCCGACACGTGCAGGAGGCCGTCGACGCCCGGCATGATCTCGACGAACGCGCCGAAGTCGGCGATGCGCTGGACCTTGCCCATGTACGTCTTGCCGATCTCCGGCGTGGCGGTGAGCTCCTGGATGATCGCCAGGGCACGCGCGGCCGAGGCCTCGTCGTTGCTCGCCACGTTGATGCGGCCATCGTCCTCGACGTCGATCTTGACGCCGGTGCGCTCGATGATGCTGCGGATCATCTTGCCGCCGGGTCCGATGACGTCACGGATCTTGTCGACCGGGATCTTGATCGTCACGATGCGCGGCGCCCACTGCGACGTCTGCGACCGCGGCGCGTCGATCGTCTCGGCCATCTTGCCGAGGATGAACAGGCGACCCTCGCGCGCCTGGGCAAGCGCCTGCCGCATGATCTCCATGGTGATGCCGCTCACCTTGATGTCCATCTGCAGGGCGGTGATGCCCGCGGCGGTGCCGGCGACCTTGAAGTCCATGTCGCCGTAGTGGTCCTCGGCACCGGCGATGTCGGTCAGCACGGCGAACTTGCCGGTCTCCTCGTCGAGGATCAGGCCCATCGCCACACCGGCCACCGGGGCGCGCAGCGGCACACCGGCATCCATCATCGCCATCGACCCGCCGCACACGCTGGCCATCGACGACGAGCCGTTGCTCTCGAGGATGTCCGAGACGACACGGACGGTGTAGGGGAACTGCTCCTCGGTGGGCATCACCGGCACGAGGGCCCGCTCGGCCAGCGCGCCGTGACCGATCTCGCGACGACCGGGGCCGCGCATGAAGCCGGTCTCGCCGACCGAGAACGGCGGGAAGTTGTAGTGCAGCATGAAGCGCTTGTACGTCTCGCCGTCCATCGTCTCGATCTTCTGCTGATCGTCGGCGGTGCCCAGCGTGGCGGTGACGAGCGCCTGCGTCTCACCACGGGTGAAGACGACCGAGCCGTGGACGCGGGGCAGCACCTGCGCCTCGCTCCAGATCGGTCGAATCTCGTCGAACTTGCGGCCGTCGAGGCGCTGTCCGCGCTCGAGAATCTCGCTGCGCAGGACCTTTTCCTTGAGGCCCTTGAACACCTTCTTGGCCTCGGCGCGCTTCTCCGGCTCGGTCTCCGGGTACGAGGCGATGAGCTCGGCCTGGACCTGATCGACACGCCCGTAGTTCTCGAGCTTGTCCTTGAGGCGCATGGCCTCGGCCAGCGGCTGCAGCGCCTTGGCCTCGACCTCCTGCTGGAAGGTCGCGTCGGTCGCCTTGGCGGCCACCGCGAGCTTCTTCTTCGGGGCGGCCGCGACCAGGTCGTCGATGGTGGCGACGATCTGCTTGATGGCGGCGTGGCCGGCCTCGAGCGCGCCGACCATCTGCTCCTCGGCCACTTCCTGCGCGCCCGCCTCGACCATCATGATCGCGTCGGCACTGCCGGCGATGATCAGGTCGAGCGCGCTCGACTTGCGCTGCTTGAACGTCGGGTTGATGACGTACTGCCCGTCGACGTACCCGACGCGGACGCCGGCGATCGTCTTCTGGAACGGCATCTCCGACAGCGCCAGCGCGCAACCGGCGCCGGTCACGGCGAGCACGTCGGAGTCGTACTCGGTGTCGGCCGAGATCACCATGGCGATGATCTGCGTCTCGAAGGCCCAGCCGGCCGGGAACAGCGGCCGGATCGGACGATCGATCAGGCGGCTGGTCAGCGTTTCCTTCTCGGTCTGCTTGCCCTCGCGCTTGAAGAAGCCGCCAGGAATGCGGCCCGACGCGTAGGTGAACTCGCGGTAGTCGACCGTCAGCGGCAGGAAGTCGATGCCGACGCGCGGCGAGGACGCATGACACGCCGTGACCAGCACGACCGTGTCGCCCATCCGGACGAGGACGGATCCGTCGGCCTGCTTCGCGAGCTTGCCGGTTTCGAACGAGAGAGCTCGGGAGCCGAGCTCGAGACTGCGTGTGTGCATGGGGTTCCCTGTCATGTCAGTGCCAGGGGACCTGTCTGCCCTGGCGGTGTGCGGTGCGAGGATCTGCGCGAGTGGGGCCGCGCGGCGGGACCGTGTCCGCCGGGCCTGCCACGGCCGCGGGCGGAGCGAAACGCGAAGGGACGGGAGCACGCTCCCGTCCCTTCGTGAACTCCGCTACTTCCGGATGCCGAGACGCTTGATGAGCTGCGCGTACCGGTCGGTGTTCTTGGCCTTGACGTAGTCCAGCAGCCGACGGCGCTGGCCCACGAGCTTCAGCAGGCCGCGACGCGAGTGGTGGTCCTTCGCGTGCGTCTTGAAGTGCTCGGTCAGGTACGTGATGCGCTCACTGAGGATGGCCACCTGCACTTCGGGCGAGCCCGTGTCGGTGTCGTGATGGCGGAATCCTTCGATGAGGTCGGTCTTGCGGTCCTTCGTCAATGCCACGGGTCTTGCCTCCGCGATCGGTCCAGCACTGCCCCTGCGGGCCCCGGGCCGTCGTCGTCTGGGTGATGGGAGCGCCGATATGGGCGCCAGCGAACTACGAATGATAGCTGATCCTCTCGCCGACATGCCAGCCGCGGCCACGCATGCGCCATTCGCGTTGGCAAACATGCCGTGCTAGGATAGGCATCATGCCAAACCCCTTCGTCCTCCGTGAGCGTCCGCCACGCGAGGACCTCCAGCTCGCGCGGGACGTGGTCGCGGGTGGCGTGCCGCTCTCGGTCCTCGACGACCTGCTCGCCGCCGGCTTCACGGCCGCGGAACTGGGCGATCTCGTGATCAATCCCAGGACCCTCCGGCATCGCCGGACCCGTGGCGAGGCCCTGGCGATGGAAGAGGCCGAGCGGGCCATACGGCTCGGCAGAATCCTGGCGATCGCCGACGCCGTCCTGGGCAGTCGCGCGACCGCCTGGGCGTGGCTGCGCGAGCCCAATCTGGCCCTCGACCGCGCCAGACCCGTGGACTTGTTGAAGAGCGAGATCGGCGCGCGGGCCGTCGAAGAGACCCTGGTGCGTCTCGAGCACGGCCTCTTTGCGTGACCGTCTGGCGGATCTCCCAGCATGCCGATCTCTCCGGCATCGGTGGGGTGTATGCCAGTGGCCGGTGGCATTCGCGAGGACGCCCCGTGGTCTATCTCGCCGACCATCCCGCCTCCTGCCTCCTCGAGATGCTCGTGCAGGGGGCCAGACTCGCCGCGCTGCCCGTGGCCTACCAGTGGCTGCAGATCGAGACGGCCGAGGCGTCGATCGGCGAGGCGGGCGCCCTCCCGGACGACTGGCGCGACGACATCGGGGCGACGCGGAGCCTCGGGGATACGTGGCTCCGGCAGCGGTCGACGCCGCTGCTGCGCGTGCCCTCCGTCATCGTGCCGGCCGCGTGGAACTACCTGCTGAATCCGGCGCATCCCGACGCCGGGCGCTGCCAGATCGCCAGTACCGTCCGCTTTCCCCTCGATCCGCGCCTGCGGTGATCCCGTCAGCCCAGCACGACGTCGGCGTGGAGCAGCCCGTCCGGGGTGTGGCGGGCGAGCGCGACGAGCGTCCCTGACGCATCGAGGAGCCTCGCCCGATCGACGGTCGCGGCACCCAGGCGCGACGCCTGCGCCGGCTCCAGGGCAACGAGGCGACCAGCCAGCACCCACGCCACCTGCCGCTCCGTCAGGACGACAGCGGGCCACTCGCGCAGGACCGTCGACATCGGGCGGCACATGGCCGCGAACGCCTCCGGGTCGGCCTGCACGACAGCGCCGAGCGCATGCGCGTCTTCGATGGTCCAGTCGCTGCTGCCGGTGCGGCACAACGCCGTCAGGTGCGCCGGCACGCCGACGGCGACGCCGAGGTCACGTGCGAGGCTGCGGACGTAATAGCCGGCCGAGACGTCGAGGGCGACGGTCGCCACGTGCGACGCCGCGTCCCACGCCGTCAGGGTGAGGGCATGCGCGGTGACGGCGACGGCGGCCATCTCCACACGCTCGCCGCGCCGCGCGAGCACGTAGGCGCGCTCGCCATCGATCATCTTGGCCGAGTGCGCGGGCGGCACCTGCGGGTGAGTACCGACGAAGCCCGTCAGCGCCGTGCGGACCAGCGCCTCGTCGAGCACAGCCAGCCGCTCCGGCGCCGCCGTCTCGACGATCTGTCCCATCCGGTCGCCGGAATCGGTGGCGACGCCGAACGCGACGGTGGCGCGATACCGCTTGCGGCCGGCCGTGAGGAACTGCGACAGCCGCGTCGCCTTGCCGATCACCACCGGCAGCACACCGGTCGCGAACGGATCGAGCGTGCCGGTGTGCCCGACCTTCGTCTTCCTCGGCAGGCGTCGACGCACGGTGGCGACCACGTCGTGCGACGTCATGCCCTCCGGCTTGTCCACGACCAGGACGCCGTCGATGCCGCTGCTCACTGGATCGCGGCGCGCATCAGGGGCAGCAGCGCGGCACGGACCTCGTCGAGCCCGTCGGTGGTCGTGAAGCCACTGGCGTTGAAGTGTCCGCCGCCGCCGAACTGCTGGGCCACCGATCGCACGTCGACCGTGCCTTTCGATCGCAGGCTGACACGCGTGAGACCGGGCTCGTCGCTGCGCAACAGGCACACCGCGCGAATCTCCTGGGCCGTGAAGGGCATGTTGATGATGCCCTCGGTCTCGTCCGGGGTGGACCCGGCGGTGACGTGCACCTCGGGCGTCAGCGTGAGCACCGCCAGCCGCCCGTCGGCGTCCAGCTGCATGCCGTGCAGCAACGCGCCGATGAGCCGGACCCGGGCCAGGCTGAAGCTGTCGAACGCCACCTGGCCGATGGCCACGGGATCGGCGCCCGCGATCACAGAGCGGCGCGCCAGGTCGAAGCTGCGCGCCGAGATGTGCGAGTGGCGGAAGCCGCCCGTGTCGGTCAGCAGCCCCAGGTACAGGTACGTGGCGATGGCCGTCGACCACGGCACGCCGAGCGCATCGATGGCCTCGCCCACCATCTCGACGCACGCGGCCGCGGTCTCGTCGAACCAGGTGACGGTCCCGTAGCCGCTGTTGCCGAGGTGATGGTCGATGTTGACGACCACGGCGGCGCGCTCGAGGCCCGTGATGCCCGTGCGCGACAGGGCGCCGGACTCCATCACCACCACCGTGGCGCCCGTGGCATCGACGTCGCGCGTGATTTCGAGCGCCTCCATGCCAGGAAACACGTGGAACGCCGCTGGCGCCGGGTCGCTGCAGATCGTACGGACCGGGCGGCCGAGGGCGCGCAGCGCCGCGGCCATGGCCATCACCGAGCCGATCGAGTCGCCATCGGGGCGCGCGTGACCGCAGAGGATGACGGGCCCGTCGGCGCGCAGCGCCTCGATCAGCGAGAGGGGAGGGGGCACGCCGGCCGGCTCACTGCGCACGGTCATCGGCGGGCGGCTCGGCCTTCTCCTGCGCCTCGCGTTCGGCGCGTTCGGCGGCGATCTGGCGGAGCAGCGTCTCGACGCGCTCCTGGCGCTCCAGGTTCTCGTCGTAGTGGAACTTCACGTCGGGAGCCCGCCGCATGTTCATGTCTTCGGCGAGTCGTCGGCGCACGAAGGCCGTGGCGCGGTCGAGGGCCCTGGCCGTCTTGGTGCGCTCGACCTCGTCGCCGACGAGCGTGTAGTAGACGTGGGCCATGCCCATGTCGCTCGTCATCTTGACGTGGGTGACCGTCAGGAGCCCCACCGCGGGATCCTTGACTTCGAACGCCAGCAGCTGGCTGACCTGGTCCTTGATGCTGTCGGCGATGCGCTCGGCGCGGGAACCGGAACCTTGCATGGATTGATTCTACGAAATGCCGCGATGCCGCATGCCGGGAATGCCGACGGCAGGGCAGGGCGACCGGGCTACGGGGCGTCCTCGACGGACGAAGAGTGGCCTGAAATGCTCAATGCCGAAGGGCTGGGCCCTCCGGCATTGCGGCATTCACGGCATTCCGGCCTTCGCCGGGCTGAATGTGTCGGCCCGGCGCTAGCCCGGGATGGTGATGGCGATTTCCTCCGAGGTGAACACCTCGATCTGGTCGCCGGCCTTGACGTCGTTGTAGCGCTCGAAGGTCATGCCGCACTCGAGGCCGTTCTTGACCTCGGACACGTCGTCCTTGAAGCGGCGGAGCGAGCTGAGCTTGCCGGTGTGGATGACCACCCCGTCGCGCAGCAGGCGGGCCTGGATGTCACCGGAGCGGCGAATGACGCCCTCGGTGACGAAGCAGCCCGCCACCGTGCCGGCCTTCGGCACGCGGAACACCTCGCGGACCTCGGCCAGACCGAGGCGGCTCTCCTTGAACGTCGGCTCGAGCATGCCGGCCATGGCAGCGCGGATCTCGTCGGTCACGTGATAGATGACCGAGTGGAGGCGGATGTCCACCTTCTCGCGCGCGGCCACAGCCTCGGCGTTGCGGTCGGGACGCACGTTGAAGCCGATGATGATGGCTTCCGATGCGGTCGCGAGCAGCACGTCCGATTCGTTGATCGCACCGACGCCGAAGCTGATGACGCGCACCTTGATGCGTTCGTCGCCGAGCTTCTGCAGCGAGTCGGCCAGCACTTCGGCCGATCCCTGCACGTCGGTCTTGATGATCAGCGCCAGTTCCTTCACGCCGCCTTCGGCGATGTGCTTCTGGAGCGTCTCGAGGGTCATGCGACCGCCACGCGCGCCGAGCGACTTGGCCTTGGCCTGCTCTTCGCGGAACAGCGCAATCTGGCGAGCCTTGGCCACGTCGTCGACGGCCTGGAAGGTGTCGCCCGGTGTCGGGACGCCGCCGAGGCCGAGCACTTCCACCGGGGTGGAGGGGCCGACTTCGCGGACGCTGCGGCCGCGGTCGTCCTGCAACGCGCGGACCTTGCCGACGATGGTGCCGACGAGGATGGTGTCGCCGACGTGCAGCGTACCGTCCTGCACCAGGACCGTCGCCACCGGACCGCGGCCGCGATCGAGCTTGCCTTCGAGCACGGTGCCCGAGGCGTTGCGGGCCGCGTTGGCCTTGTGCTCACCGATCTCGGTGACCAGCAGGATCATCTCGAGGAGCGTCTCGAGGTTCTGCTTGGCCTTGGCCGACACCGGCACCATCACCGTGTCGCCACCCCACGCCTCGGCGAGCAGTCCGATCTCGGACAGCTCACGCATCACGCGCTCGGGGTTGGCATCCGGCTTGTCGATCTTGTTGATCGCCACGATGATCGGCACCTTGGCCGCGCGTGCGTGGTCGATGGCCTCACGCGTCTGCGGCATGACGCCGTCGTCGGCGGCGACCACGAGGACCACCACGTCGGTGACCTTCGCGCCGCGGGCACGCATCGTGGTGAACGCCGCGTGGCCCGGCGTGTCGAGGAACACGATCTTGCGCCCGTTGAGTTCGACCGCGTACGCGCCGATGTGCTGCGTGATGCCACCCGCTTCGCGCTCGGCGATCCGGGTCGTCCGCAGGCTGTCGAGCAGCGTCGTCTTGCCGTGATCGACGTGGCCCATCACCGTGACCACCGGCGCACGAGCGACGCGGTCCTCGGGGTTGTTGGCGCTCTCCTCGAACTCGACGATCTCTTCCTCGAACGACCGGACCTCGACTTCGGCGCCGAACTGGCGCGCGAGCGACGTCGCCGTCTCGGCATCGAGGGTGCTGTTGATCGTCATCCGCATGCCCTGCTCGAGGATGACGCGCATGACGTCCTTGACCTTGGCTTCGAGCTTGTCGGCCAGGTCCTTGACGGTCATGCCCTCTGCGAGCGTGATGATGCGGGTGATCGGCGGCGGGGCCGCTGGTCCCTGCACGACCGGCGCTTCGATCCGCGTGCGCCGGCCGCCGCTGCTGCGGCCTCCGGGACGCGGGCGATGCCCACCGGGCGCACCACCGGGGCGGTAACCGCCCGGCTGCGGCGGCCGCGGGAACTGCGCCGCACCTGGACGCTGGCCGGGCTGCGCGAGCCCGGGAGCGCCTGGCACCCCACCGAGCGGACGACCGCCGGGGCCGACCACGCCAGGGGCGCGGCCGATGTTGGCATACGTGGGCTGATAACTGGGCCGTGCGACCTGCGGCAGCGGCGAACGGATCGGCTGCGACGGCAACGGTCGAGGGCCTCCTGGGAGGGCCGCGCCGGGGGGCAGCGGCCTCGGGCCGGCGGTGGCC
>NZ_JALHPM010000183.1:0-12349 GCF_022842525.1 Luteitalea sp. | reverse complement strand
AGCGGTCCGGCGATCGGCTGGCTGGCGTGGCGGCGGCCTCGGCGGAACAGCGGGCGGCCGCGCAGATGGCCCTCGCCGACGTGCCGCTGCGGCAGTTCCTCGACGAGGCGGTGATCCCGTACGAGCGCGACGACGTGACGCGACTCATCGTCGACACGCACGATCGCGAGGCGTTCGCGCCCATCGCGCACCTGACGGTCGGCAGCTTCCGCGAGTGGCTGCTCTCCGACGAGGTCGATGGGGAGGGGCTCGCGCGCGTCTGTGCCGGCATCACGCCGGAGATGGCGGCCGCCGTTGCCAAGATCATGCGGGCGCAGGATCTGGTGCTGGCGGCGCGCAAGGTGCGGGTCGTGACGCGCTTCCGCACCACCCTCGGGCTCGAGGGCCGGATGGCCACCCGGTTGCAGCCCAACCATCCGACCGATGACCTGGCCGGCATCGCGGCCAGTGTCCTCGACGGCCTGCTCTACGGCAGTGGCGATGCGGTGATCGGCATCAATCCGGCGCTGGACAACGTGGCACAGGTGGTGCGCCTGCTCGAGATGCTCGATGCGGTCATCCGCCGGTACGACGTGCCGACGCAGGCGTGTGTGCTGACGCATGTCACCAACACGCTGCAGGCCATCGAACGCGGCGCCCCGGTGGACCTGGTCTTCCAGTCGATTGGCGGCACCCAGGGCACGAACGAGAGCTTCGGCGTCTCGCTCGCGCTGCTGCGCGAGGCCCACGACGCGGCACGGTCGCTGCGTCGCGGAGCCACGTGCGCCGACGGGCGCGTCGGCGACCACGTCATGTACTTCGAGACGGGACAGGGCAGTGCGCTGTCGGCCAACGCGAGCCACGGCTGCGATCAGCAGACGCTGGAGGCGCGCGCCTACGCCGTCGCGCGCCACTTCGCGCCGCTGCTCGTCAACTCGGTGGTCGGCTTCATCGGCCCCGAATATCTGTACGACGGCAAGCAGATCACGCGCGCCGGCCTCGAAGACCACTTCTGCGGCAAGCTGCTCGGCCTGCCCATGGGCATGGACATCTGCTACACCAACCACGCCAATGCCGACGGCGACGACATGGACGTCCTGCTGACCGTCCTCGGGGCCGCCGGCTGTTCGTTCATCATGGGCGTGCCGGGTGCCGACGACGTGATGCTGAACTACCAGAGCACGTCGTTCCATGACGCGCTGTACGTGCGGCGCGTGCTCGGCTTGCGGCCGGCGCCGGAGTTCGAAGCCTGGTTGGAGCGCATGGCCATCTTCGCGCCGGGCGAGCGCGCACGCCTGATCGAGCACGCGGCCGGCGTGCCGCCGGCGTTCGCGCGCACGCTGCACGCCGCCGCGCCAGAGTCAGGGACAGCCGCGCCGGCGGTGAGGCCGCCTCATGCGTCCTGAGATCGTGATCCCGAACCCGTGGAGTCGCCTGCGGCAGTTCACGCCCGCCCATGTCGGCCTGGGACGGGCGGGCATCAGTGTTCCCACGTCCGTACACCTGGCGTTCCAGGTGGCCCATGCGCGTGCGAGGGACGCCGTGCACGAGGCGCTCGACGTGTCGCAGGTCCGCGCAGGGGTCGCCACGCTCGGGCTCGAGAGTCTGGCGCTGCGGAGTGCCGCCGTGGATCGCGCGACCTACCTGCAGCGGCCCGACCTCGGTCGGCAACTCGATGTGGCGTCGCAGCGGGCGCTCGATACCCTTGGCTTGCCGTACCGGGCCGATCGGTTCGACCTGGCGTTCGCGCTGGTCGACGGGCTGTCGCCGCGAGCCATCCATCGCCACGCCATCCCGCTGCTGGAGCAGGTCCTCGCCGGGCTGCGCGGCAGCCCGCAGCCCTGGGACGTCGCCCCGGTTGCCATCGTCCAGCAGGGGCGCGTGGCGATCGGTGACGAGATCGGGGCGGCGCTCTGTGCGCAGATGGTCGTGGTGCTGATTGGCGAACGTCCAGGCCTCAGTTCTCCGGACAGCCTCGGCGCGTATCTGACCTGGGCCCCCGGCGTGGGACGGACCGACGCGGAGCGCAACTGCCTGTCGAACATTCGCCCGGAGGGCATGGCGTATGCGGACGCCGCCGCCCGCCTCGTGGCCCTGCTGCACGAGTCACGCCGACGGCAGGTGTCCGGTGTGCCCCTCAAGGACGAACGCGAGGCCCTGCCGGCGCGGCCGACTTCCCGCAACGTCCTGCTCGCGCCATGACGTCCGCAACGCCAGTTGCCCCGTCACCTCGCGTTACCGATCACTGACGGGCTGCCATGAGGCAGACCGACCGGCGTGGCGTTGCCGCCAGGCCGGCAAGCTGCGTCCCCTCAACGGGTTACCGCGCCACGCGTGCTGCCGGCCGTCGATGGCGCGCGGGTTGCTCTGAGAGGGGCCGTGCGCGGTCCGGTGAACCTCTTCGTCAGCAAGCGGGCCAACCTCCCGACGTGCCGGACCCGCGCACGCCACCGCGATGGCCGTCGGCCCTCGCCCGTACCGGTAAGCACGCGTTGTCGCAACGCGTGTCCGAGGAGGAGTGACATGACCCGTTCGATGCTTGCCTTGATCCTCGCCGTGGGTCTCCCCATGGCGACCGTCCCGTCCACCGCGTCCTACGCCGCGACCCAGGAGACGCGTGCGGCGGCGCCCGCGCAGTCGGTCAACGTCAACACGGCGTCGGTGGCGCAGTTCGAGGCCCTGCCCGGCATCGGCCCGAGCATGGCGCAGCGCATCGTGGCCTACCGCGAGAAGAACGGCCCCTTCAAGAAGCTCGAGGACCTGATGAACGTCCAGGGCATCGGCGAGAAGTCGTTCCTGAAGCTGCGGCCGTTCCTCGCGATCGGTGGGCAGGGTGATGCCAAGGCCACGAAGGGCTGATCCGATGTCCGCGAGGCGCTCCGTCCGGGGCGCCTCGCTCGGCGAACTACTGGTCGTGCTGGCCATCATCGGTCTCGTGGGCGCCGGGGCCTGGCAGGCGCTCGCGGACGTCCGGGCGGCGTGGGCAGGGCGCGAGGCGGCGCGCGGGCTGGTGGCGGATCTGCGCGGCGTCGCCACCGAGGCGCGTCGACAGCGTCGCAGTCTCGCGATCGAGGTGGACCTCCTGGCCACGCGCTGGCGCCTCCTCGGCGACGGCAACGGCAACGGCGTCACCGCTGCGGACATCGCCAGTGGGGTCGATGCTCCGCAGACCGCGTGGCGACGACTGTTCAGGGAAGGGCGGGCCCGCCTCGGCGTGACGCGGGATCTACCGGCGGCCGATGGCGTGGGAGTGGTCCTGGCCGGGAGCGCACCGATTCAGCTGGGCGCGGCGCCACGCCTGGTGTTCACGCCGAGGGGCACGGCGTCGGCCGCCTCCATCTACATCGTGGGAGGGGACGACCGCGCCTATGCCATTCGCATCCTGGGCAGTACGCAGCGCGTGCGGCTCGTCTGCCTCGGCGTGCGGGGCGTCTGGGAGGCCTGCTGATGGCGGATCTGGTCATCAACGAACGTCGCCGGGAACCGCGCCGCGCACCCGCAGGCGATGCGGGAGACCTCGACCCGCACGTGCCGGGCGCCCGCGTGCTGGAAGTCATCGATACGTCGGCGCGCGGCCTGCGCTGCCGCCTCGCGCAGCCGGTCCGGCCTGGGCGCTCGATGCCGTTGCGCCTGCCGACGGCACACGGCCGGGGCGTCCTGCCCGGGTTCGTGGTGCGCTGCGAGGTCTGTCGTGTGACGCGGCACGGCGTGCAGTACGAGGCGGCATGGTCACTGGAGTCGCCGTGGCGCCATGAGTAGTAACTACTCACACGGAGGCGGTGGCCGATCGACGATGCGCAGGGGATGCGCCAGGCGACGCCAGACGGGCCTGCAGGGCGGTGCGGTGTTGGCCTGCGGCTTGATTGTCGCAAGGTGCAGCCCCATCCATTGCGGTCCTCCACACCGACAGGGAACCCGTCCATGACGCCACGCTCATCGTCTGCGCACCGTTCGCCCAGTGAGATGTCTTCCGCCCTCGTCTCTTTGCTCGAGCAGGCCGTGTCCGTGCTGCGCAACGAGGCGCGGCCGCGGGAGAGACTCGAGCGCCTCCTTGGCGAGACGTGTGGCCTCGTGGCCCCCACCCTCCATCTCACCGGCGAGCCGCTGGACGACGGGCCGGGGCGGATGGTGGTCCCGGGCGGCTCGGAGGCCTTGCGGGTCACGGCGGTGGACACCGGCGTCGTCGCCGACCATGTGGCTGCGGCGGTCGCCGTGTTCGTTGCGCTGGCCCCGGTCATCCGTGATGCCGAGCGGCGGACGGAGATGCGTCAGGACCTTCAGAGGTTGAGCCGCGAGCAGGGCGATCTGATCGGGCGAACGCCCGTCATGCGCGCGCTGCATGAGCGCATCGCGCGTGCCGCCCAGAAGAACTTCATCGTCCTCATCCAGGGCGAGAGTGGGTCGGGCAAGGAGCTGGTGGCGCGGCGAGTCCACGCCCTCAGCGATCGTCGAGACGGGCCGTTCGTGCCGCTCAACAGCGCGGCCATCGTGGAGTCGTTGCTGGAGGCCGAGTTGTTCGGCATCGAGGAGCGGACCGCCACGGGCGTCCGCGGCCGTCGCGGCAAGTTCGAGCAGGCCGATGGCGGCACGCTCTTCCTCGACGAGGTGTCGGACCTCTCCTCGTCGGCGCAGGCCAAGCTGTTGAGGGTCATTCAGGATCCGACCGTGGAACGGGTGGGCGGCCAGGGTGGGCGGCGCATCGACGTCCGGATGGTGGTGGCGACCAATCGACCGCTCGAGGCGCTGTGCCGCAATGGGCTGTTTCGCTGGGATCTCTACTACCGACTGAACGCCATCGAGATCGCCGTCCCGCCGTTGCGGGCGCGCCGCGACGACATCCCGTGTCTGGTGGAGGCGATCCTGCAGCGCGTCGCGGGTGACCAGCCGTGGCGGCTGACGGCAGAGGCGGGTGATGCGCTGATGGCCTACGGGTTTCCCGGCAACGTGCGCGAACTGGAGCGCGTGATCGAGCGGGCGATCACCCTGGCGGCGCCGCCGGTGATCGATGTCGCCGACCTGCCGGACGTGCTCACGGGCCGGTATCGCGAGGCGTTCGCGGGCGACGACACCGGCGACGACTCGATGCGCGCCTGGGGCAGCCGGTACGCCCGCCGCGTGCTGCGGCAGGCCAACGGCAACAAGCGTGAGGCCTGCCGGGTGCTCGACATCAGTTACCACACGCTCTGCGCCTACCTGGCCTACGAGGGGCGACGCCCCGGGCGGCGGCGACGGGCGCTCCCCGTGTTCGAGGGGGCCGACGCCGGGCCGACGGTCGTCGACCCGGCCGAGGGCCTCGGGCCGGGACGCGCTCAGCCATATCGGGCACACCCCGACCGCGGCCCGATCACGCTGCACGACGGGCCGGCGCCGACACTCGACACCGTCCGGTGACTGCACTACAGTGGCGGGGAAATCTCAGCACGCAAGGCCGCCGCGGTGTGCGGCCGAGGAGTGGTTCATGGCGCAATCCGCTACGTCTTCCCGCATGAAGGTCTCGTTGGTCGCGGTTGCCGCGACCGCTGCTCTGGGCGCGACTGTCCTGGCCACGTCGCCGACGGTCTCCGGCGTCGCGGTGGTGGCCGCTGCCGACAACACGCTCACGGCGCAGGAGCAGGCCGCCGGATGGCGTCTGCTGTTCGATGGCACCAGCACGAAGGGCTGGCGCAACGCCCACGCCGACACGTTCCCGAGCAAGGGCTGGCTCGTGAAGGACGGCATCCTGTCGGTGGTCGAGTCCGGTGGCGCCGAGGCCGCGCATGGCGGCGACATCGTCACGCTCGAGGAGTATGGCGACTTCGAACTGAAGGTGGACGTCAAGCTCACCAAGGGCGCCAACAGCGGCATCAAGTACTTCGTGACCGAAAAGCTCGGTACGCCGGGCCGGGGATCGGCCATCGGCCTCGAGTTCCAGTTGCTGGACGATGAGATGCATCCGGATGCCAAGATGGGTCGGGATGGCAATCGCACGTTCGCGTCACTCTACGACCTGATGGCCGCGCCGGCGTCCAAGCCCGTCAAGCCGGTGGGGGAGTGGAACACCGCCCACATCGTGTCGAAGGGGACGAAGGTCGAGCACTGGCTGAATGGCGCCAAGGTGCTCGAGTTCGACCGCGCCAGCGATGCCTTCAAGAAGCTGGTGGCGATCAGCAAGTACAAGGACTACGTCGGATTCGGTCAGGCCAAGAGCGGCCACCTGCTGCTGCAGGACCACGGCAACACCGTGTACTTCCGCAACATCAAGGTGAAGGGCGCCGCGCTGCCCAACACCTAGGGCGGGGCCTTCCTTGAGCCCCCGTCCCCTCAGGCTGTATTGTTGAAGGGTTGCGGCCCACCTGGGCCGCGCCCTTCACGGCATGTCCGACACCCAGACCGTCCTCAAGCAGACCCCGTTGCACGCCACGCACCTCGGCCACAAGGCCCGCATGGTGCCGTTTGGCGGCTGGGACATGCCCGTCGAGTATTCCGGCATCACCGACGAACACCTGGCCGTCCGCACGCGGGCCGGCCTGTTCGACGTGAGCCACATGGGCGAGATCGAGATCGCCGGCGCCGATGCGCTGGCGGCCGTCCAGCGGATCTCGTCCAACGACGCGGCCCGCCTCGCCGTGGGGCAGATCCACTACTCGGCGCTCACGACGCCGCAGGGGACGTTCGTCGACGACCTCCTGGTATACCGGATGGCCGAGGACCACTTCCTGCTGGTGGTCAACGCCTCGAACATCGAGAAGGACTTCGCCTGGATTCGCAGCCAGGTGCAGACGTTCGCCGATGCGCCGGCCGTGAACACGAGCAGCCGGTACGCGCTGCTGGCGCTGCAGGGCCCCGTGGCGAAGGACGTCCTCCAGTCGCTGACGGCGGTCCCGCTGGACGACATGAAGTACTACTGGTTCGCCCCTGGCGAGATTGCCGGGGTGCGCGGCACCATCTCGCGCACCGGCTACACGGGCGAAGACGGCTTCGAAGTCTTCGTGCCGCCGGCGCAGGCCGCCCACGTCTGGCAGGCCATCCTCCGGGCGGGCGCCGCCGACGGCGTGATTCCGGCGGGGCTGGGCGCGCGCGACACGCTGCGCCTCGAGGCCTCCATGCGGCTCTTCGGCAACGACATGGACGAGACGACCACGGTGCTCGAGGCCGGCCTCGGCTGGATCGTCGGCTGGAAGAAGGACGACTTCAACGGCGCCGACGTGCTGCGCGCGCAGAAGGCCAACGGCATCGAGCGCACCCTCGTCGGCCTCGAGATGGTGGACCGCGCCATCGCCCGCCATGGCTACCCCGTGATCGTCGATGGTCAGGCCGTCGGCACGGTGACCAGCGGCACCCAGACTCCGTTCCTGAAGAAGGCCATCGGGATGGCCTATGTGCCCACTGCGCTGGCCGAACCCGACCGCCAGATCCATGTCGAGGTGCGCGGCAGGCTCGCCGCCGCCCGCATCGTCCCCATGCCGTTCTACAAGCGGCCGAGGAGCTGACCTGCGATGTATCCTGCCGACCTGAAGTACACGAAGGACCACGAGTGGATTCGCACGTCTGCCGACACGGCCGACGTCGGCATCACCGACTACGCCCAGCAGCAGCTCGGCGACGTCGTCTTCGTCGAGTTGCCCCAGGTGGGGCGCGTCCTCGCGCAGGGCGAGGTGTTCGGGACCATCGAGTCGGTCAAGGCGGTCTCCGAGCTGTTCTCGCCGGTCGCCGGCGAGATCGTCGCCGTCAACGACGCCCTGACCAGTGCCCCGGAGCAGGTCAACAGCGACCCGCACGCGGCCTGGATCATCCGGGTCCGCCCGAGCAATCCGGCCGACGTCGACGCGCTCCTGGACTCGGCGGCTTACGACGCGCACGTCGGCTGATCACGGCCGGGCCACCAACACGCCCCGCGCGACGTCTCAAGGAGAGGCGCCTCGCCAGGCGTCCGGCCTCGCCTCTCTCCGCGTAGTCACGACCGGCGCCCCGCGCCGGTCGTCGTTCGACACATTCCACTGCCCATGACGACCCCAGCGGCTCCCGACGCGTTTGCCCACCGCCACATCGGCCCCCGACCTGACGACCGTGATCGCATGCTCCACGCGCTCGGCGTGCCGACGCTGGATGCGCTCATCGACCAGGTCGTGCCGCCGCACATCCGACGCACGGCGCCGCTGGTGCAGCCCGCGGCCGAGACCGAAGCCGCCTTCCTGACGCGCTTGCGAACCCTCGAAGCCCGCAATGCGCGCCATCGCTCGTTCATCGGGGCCGGCTACTACAACACGCACACGCCGGCCGTGATCCAGCGGATGGTGCTCGAGAATCCCGGCTGGTACACGCCCTACACGCCGTATCAGGCCGAGATCGCGCAGGGCCGCCTGGAGGCCCTGCTGACGTTCCAGACAGCCGTCAGCGACCTGACCGGGATGGACGTGGCCAACGCGTCGCTGCTCGACGAAGCCACGGCGGCGGCCGAGGCGATGACCCTCCTGCGCCGCGTCAGCAAGAAGCCCGCGACGGCGCTCCGGTTCCTCGTCATCGGCGAGGTCTTCCCGCAGGTCCGCGAACTGCTGGTGTCGCGGGCGGAGCCACTCGGCCTGCTCGTCGAGTTCGCGACCGACCTCACGGGGCTGGGCGAGGACGTCTTCGGGGTGCTCGTGCAGTATCCCGATGGTGTCGGGGCGGTGACCGACATCGGCCCCCTCATCACGCGGGCGCACGACGCCGGCGCGCTGGTGGCCGTCGGGTCGGATCTGCTGGCGTTGACGATGCTGGTGCCGCCAGGCGAGTTGGGGGCGGACGTGGTGTACGGGTCGGCGCAGCGATTCGGCGTGCCGCTCGGCTACGGCGGTCCGCACGCGGCGTTCTTCGCCACGCGCGACGCCTACATCCGCCAGTCGCCCGGTCGCCTGATCGGGGTGTCGGTGGACGCCCAGGGCGGCTCGGCGTACCGCATGGCCCTGCAGACGCGCGAGCAGCACATCCGTCGCGAGAAGGCGACCTCCAACATCTGCACCGCGCAGGCCCTGTTGGCCAACATCGCGGCGTTCTACGCCGTGTTCCACGGGGCCGACGGGCTGGCCGACATCGCCGCGCGCGTGCACGCCAGGGCGGTGCAGGTCGCCGCAGCGCTGACGGCCATGGGCCTCACGCAGCACAACGCGGCGTACTTCGACACGGTGCGCGTCAGCGGCGTCGATGCCAACGCCCTGCGTGCCGCGGCCGAATCGGCCCAGATCAACTTCCGGTACCTCGCGGACGGATCGATCGGCATCGCGCTCGACGAGACGACGACGGCCGAGGATGTGTTGGCGATTGCGAACGTGTTCGGCAAGGTGGCGGGGCGCGGCGCGCAGTTGGCCGACGGCAGCGCCTCGCCGGTCCCGGCGTCGCTCCGCCGCACCTCACCGTTCCTGACGCACCCGGTCTTCACCGAGCATCGGTCCGAGCTGCAGATCACGCGCTTCATCCGTCGCCTCGAGCGCCGCGACATCGGGCTGGACACCTCGATGATCCCGCTGGGCTCGTGCACCATGAAGCTCAATGCGGCGGCGGAGATGCTGCCCATCACCTGGCCCGGGTTCGCGGCGCTGCACCCCTTCGTGCCGGTCGACCAGGCGCTCGGCTACCAGGAGATCTTCGGCGACCTCGAACGCATGTTGTGCGACATCACCGGCTTTGCCGCCGTGTCGCTGCAGCCCAACTCGGGCGCGCAGGGCGAGCTTGCCGGGCTGATGGTGATTCGCGCCTACCACCGGGCGCGCGGCGACGCGCACCGCACCGTGGCGCTCATCCCATCGTCGGCGCACGGCACCAATCCGGCCAGCGCGGTGATGGCCGGCATGAAGGTGGTCGTGGTGGCGTGCGATGCCCACGGCAACGTCGACCTCGCCGACCTGCGGGCCAAGGCCGAGCAGTACAAGGACTCGCTCGCGGCGCTGATGGTCACCTACCCCTCGACCCATGGCGTGTACGAGGACGCCATCCGCGAGATCTGCGAGGTCGTCCACGCGCACGGCGGCCAGGTCTACATGGATGGCGCCAACATGAACGCGCAGGTCGGCCTGACCAGCCCGGCGCTCATCGGCGCCGATGTCTGTCACCTCAACCTGCACAAGACGTTCGCCATTCCCCATGGCGGCGGCGGCCCCGGCATGGGCCCCATCGGCGTGGCGCGCCACCTCGCGCCGTATCTGCCCTCGCATCCCGTGATCGGGACCGGCGGCGGGGCCACGGGCATCCACGCCATCTCGGCGGCGCCGTGGGGCAGTGCGCTCATCCTGCTGATTTCGTACGCCTACATGTCGATGCTCGGCGGCGAGGGGATGACCGACGCCACCCGCTACGCGATTCTCAACGCCAACTACATCAAGGCGCGTCTCGAGGGGCCGTATCAGGTGCTGTACACGGGCCGCGAGGGGCGTGTCGCCCACGAGCTGATCCTCGACCTGCGGCCGCTCAAGCAGGCCTCGGGCATCGACGAGATGGATGTGGCCAAGCGGCTGATGGACTATGGCTTCCACGCGCCGACCGTCTCGTTCCCGGTGCCGGGCACGCTGATGATCGAGCCCACCGAGAGCGAAGGGCGCGATGAGCTCGATCGGTTCTGCGACGCGATGCTGGCCATCCGCGCCGAGATCCAGTCGGTGATCGACGGCACGGCGGATCCGAAGGACAACGTGCTCAAGCACGCGCCCCACACGATGGCGGTGGTGATGGCCGACGAGTGGACGCGCCCGTACCCGCGCAGTCTCGCCGCGTTCCCCCTGTCGTACCTGCGGACGATGAAGGTCTGGCCGACCGTGGGCCGCATCGACAACCCGTTCGGTGACCGCAACCTCGTCTGCGCGTGCCCGCCGATGACCGAGTACGAGGAGCCGGTCGGGGTGTAGTGGGTCGGAGGGACGCCTCGCCCGCGTGATGAATGGGAGGGACGCCTCGCCGAGGCGTCCGTCGGGCGGCCCGCTCGGCGAGCGGGCCCTCCCAACACGAGCGGGCCCTCCCAGCGCGATCAGCTGAGACGAGACGGGACCGCGGCCGCGAACGCGGTCATCAGCCGGCGCGTGACCGGACCGGGCGCGCCGTCGCCAATCGTCTGGGCGCCGATGCGCACGACCGGGACGATCTCGCGCGTCGTGCTCGTCAGGAACGACTCCTGTGCCGAGGCCAGGTCGGTCTCGTGCAGCACGCACTCCTCCGCGGGCACCCCGAGGTCAGCCGCGCACTCGAGCACGAACCCGCGCGTCACGCCGACGAGCAGCCCCGCGCTGGTCGGCGGTGTGAGCAGCACGCCGTCGCGCACGACGAAGATGTTGGACTGCGCGCACTCGCACAGCTCGCCTCGATGGTTCTTCATCAAGGCCTCGAAGGCGCCCTCCCGATAGGCCTGCTGCATCGCCAGGGCGTTGTTCAGCAGGTTGTTCGACTTGATGGCCGGATCCACCGAGCCCGGATGGTTGCGCACCACCGACGCGAGCGCCAGACGGACGCCCCCGCGCACCGCCTCGACCGGTGGATCGACGTGCGGCTTGACGATGACGACGAGCGTAGGGGTGGGGCAGGCGGCCGGGTCGTAGACGATCTCGCCGACGCCGCGTGTCAACAGGATGCGGACGTAGGCGTCGCCCGGCAGCGCGGCCGCGGCGACGGTGTCGCGGATGCGCGCCAGCAGGTCCTCGTCCGACAGCGGGCAGGACAGCGCGAGACGATCGGCCGAGGCACGCAGGCGCCGCATGTGCTCCGCGAACAGGAAGGGCCGCTGCCCGTACGTCCGCAGCACCTCATAGACGCCCTCGCCGAAGAGAAAGCCGTGGTCGAATACGGACACCCGTGCGTCGTCTCGTCCGTACAGCGTTCCGTCGATGTTCACCGCGACTGGCACAGCGGGGGAGGGTACCATGCATCCATGCGAGTCCTGACGGCGGCACAGATGCGCGAGGCAGACCGGGTCACCATCGAGGAACTGGGCATTCCCTCGCTCGTCCTGATGGAGAACGCCGGTCGTCAGGTCGTCGCCGCCATCGAAGCGCTGTTCCCCAATCTCGCACTGCGTCGCGTGGCGGTGCTCGCGGGGCGCGGCAACAACGGCGGTGACGGCTTCGTCATCGCGCGCACGCTGCTCGAGCGCGTCATCGAAGTGCCGGTGTTCGTCATCGGGTCGCTGTCGGAGGTGCGTGGCGACGCGCGGCACAACATGGAGATCCTGGGACGGCTCGGCGCGTCCGTGGTCGAGATCAGCGACGAGCAGGCGTGGGAACTGCACTTCTCCGAGATTTCGCAGTGTGACCTGGTCGTCGATGCCATCTTCGGCACCGGCCTGCGACGCGCCCTCGACGGGATGTACCCCACCATCGTCGGGGACCTGAACGGGAGTGGGTTGCCGGTGGTCGCCGTCGATCTGCCGAGCGGG
>NZ_JALHPM010000182.1:0-12392 GCF_022842525.1 Luteitalea sp. | reverse complement strand
CGCGCTTCGCCACGGCGATCGCGGCCTCCGAGCGCGACGCCATCAGGCGGTCGCGCAGCAGCATCGGCGCCCCTGACGCGGCACGCTCGACCAGCGCGGGCAGCGTGAGATCCAGCGACATGGGCGCGAGATCGGCTGGGCGGCCGATCGGCGCCTCCGCCGCGCGGTTTATCAGGGCGTTCAGTTCGCCCTCGCGGGTGCGACGCTCGCGTGCCACGCGCTCCCGCTGCAGCGCGATGAGGCTCAACTGCGCCTGCGTGCGGATCACGTCCTGCTGTGCGGCCTGGCCGACCGCGTAGCGGCTCTCGCTCACCTTGAGGAGCGTCGTGAGGAGGTCATGATTGCTGCGCAGAATCTCGTCGATCTGGTAGGCGGCCGCCAGACGGAAGTAGGCCTGCTTCGTGCGAGCGACGAGCGAGAGGCGCGCGGCATCGACCTGCTGGCGTTCGGCCTCCGCTTCGCGCCGCATGACCTCGGCACGGAGTTCACGCTTGCCGGGATACGGAATCTCCTGCGACAGCATCAGGCCGAGGCTGGCGTTCGGGTCGTCGCCCAGGCCGGCGCCAGGGTATGGCGCTCCCGCGGAGGCGTACCCGGTCGAGATCATCGGATCGGGGAGCGCGCGCTCTTGTGCCGGACGCTGCAGCGCCGCCTCGTACCGCGCCTGGGCCGCGGCCACTTCAGGGTGTGACCTGAGCACGTCGTCGACGATCTGGCTGAGCGGCACGCGCGTCGCCATCGAGCTCGGGTCGGCGTTCGGATCGGCAGGCGACGTCGGCAGCTGAACCGGTGGCACCACCGCGGCTGGCAGTTCCTGCGCCCGCGCCATCGGCACCTTGGCCGCGCTACTCAACGCGGCGCTCAGCACCGCCACACGAACGATTCGTGAGCGCGTGCTCATCGCCCGCCCTGCTGCTGTGCGTGGCTGCTCGCCAGGGCGCGCGCCTCCGCGGCCATCCTGGACACCCGCTCAGCGAGCCGCTCACAATGCACCGCGGTATCAGGTGCGCCTGGACGCTTGGCGTCCGAGGCACCCGGCGCAGCGCGGTAGGCGGCCGCGAGGTCCCGATGCTCACGCGCGTCGGCATCGAGCTTGGTAGACAGGGCCAGGTAGTGACGCGCGAGGCGTGCGTGCGAGGCCGGCGTCGGACTGCCTTCAACGAGCCGTCGAAGGTCCGTCGGCCCGAGAATCTCGGCAGACGCCGACGTGACGGGCGCGGTGTTCTTGATGCCTGGCGAAGGTACCTGCACCGCTGGTGTACCGCCGCCATATGCCGCGGCGAGCGCCCGAGCCTCCGTGGCCGCGTCAGCCGCGCGGTCCGCGAGGCGGTCACAGTGGACCGCCGTGTCGGGAGCGGTCGGGCGCTTGCTCTCGGATCCGGTGGGTGCGCGGCGGTAGCTCTTCGCCGTCGCTCTGTGCTCACGAGCCTGCGCGTCGTAGTCGGCGGCGACCGCCCCGAAGTGCGTGGCCAGGCGGGCACGTGCGCCCGGCGCGTCGGGAGCCGCCATGAGTTCAGCGACCTGATTTGCCGGAAGGCGCGCGCCTTCGCGGGGCTGGGCGTCAGCCGGGACGGCAACAATGACGAGAGAAGACACGGCCGCGAGGGCCAGACGAGCGAATGAAGAGACGCGCATGATGAACTCCAGTCGAATTCCACGGAGAGGCGAGCGCGCGAGCGCGCACCTCGGCCTGACGTCGCGCTTCTTGGTACACGGCGTCGCTCAGAGCGGGTGTGGAATCAGATCCGGAGAACGATCGTGGACGGGTAGGCTTGAGGTGGGCGGGGACGTACCGCTTCGCGGTTGGTGGCGGCACCTGCGGGCGCCGCCGCGTGGAAGAATGCCGTGATTGGGGCGGTCACGACCGGGGCTGGCGCCACGAGGTTCCGCGTTCCGTTTGCGGGGGCCAGGGCCGCACCCGCGTCGCGCTGGCAGGCTACTGCAGGGAGCAGCACGCCATCGAGGGTCGGCGGGGTGACGTCATGACACGAGGGCGCACTTGCAGCCGTCGGGTCGGGCGTGCAGCGTGCACGGCAGACCATGTCCGCGGTCGGCAAGACCGAGAACATCAACGCGAGCAGGAGACTCGAGAGACGGGTCATGGCAACCACAAGGAGTGTTGCATCATTCTTGCCAACGCACTAATCAGCGCATCCGTCCGGTTGTGCGACGAGGAAGCCGGGGACCGGACGGAGCGGCCGGAAATTCTCAGAAGCGGTGCGGAAACTCCCGGGCGACGCTCATTGGATTATGGAAGAGCTCTGGCGCTCGCGGCATCTCCCAGACTGCTCGCGAGCGGCCGCTCACAGACCGCGATGGCGCGTCCATCAGTGCAGCAAGGCCGGCCAGTCCCACCGTCGGCCGCATCCCCCATCCTCACGAAACCTCATCACGGCTGCGCGTCACCCTTCGATCAGCACTGTGGACATCATCCCGAGGTCTTCATGGTCGAGGATGTGGCAGTGCTGCACGGTCATGCCAGCGAAGTCGGTGAATCGGATGCGGATCCGCACGCGCCCGCGTGCGGGAACCACGACGCCGTCGAGCCATGCCGGGTCTGCCTGCCCGTCCGGACCCACACGCTGGAAGGCGTTGGTGTGCACGTGCATGGGGTGATCCATGCCCGTGGTGTTGACGTACTCCCAGTCCTCGACAGCGCCCAGCCGAACGCGAGCGTCAGTCCGCGCATGGTCGAACTCCCGACCGTTGATTAGAAAGCGCATTCCCATGCCGCGGCCGGGCATCATCCCCATCGCTTCGGACAAGACGAATGTGCGACTCACGGGGCCTGCCGGCAGACGCTCGACCTCGCCAAGGACCTGCGGGATGTCAACCGGCGACGCAGCACGCCCTTCATACACGACGGTGGCGAGTTCGAACGGGCTGTCTGCGCCCACGACGCCGCCCATCATCATCCCCGCTGACCCGCGGTTGTACGGAAGGTTCATCAATCGGTAGGAGCCCCCGTCGCGGGAGCCCTGTATCAGCACGTCCCGTCGTTCACCCGGCGCCAGCAGAAGTTCGTCGAGCGTCTCGGGGCTCGCCAGACTGCCGCCATCGGTCGCGATCAGGTGCAATGGATGGCCCTCGAGGGAGAGCCGGTAGAACCTGGACACGGAGGCATTGAGCAGCCGCAGTCGCAGGAGACCATCTCGCTCGATGGTGTATGCGGGACGGCGTTGGCCGCTGACGGTCACGATCGACCCTTCGCGGCCAGCCATCAGCGCGCGCCCGCCGGGATCGACAGGTCGGCCCGAACGATCGAGCTCGAAGTCCTGCAGCACGAGGAACTGCTCTCGTGCCGCCGCCACCTCCGCGACCGCGTCCAATGCTCCCCGGATCACCACCGGCGCGGCCAGCCCGAGCGACACCTGCCGGGCCACCAACCCATGCAGATGGGGGTGCAGCCAGTACAAGCCGGCCGGATGACTGGCTGGAACACGGAACGCATAGGTCACCGCTTCGCCCGGGGACAGCTCGAGAAAGATGTTGTCCGCCGTCCCGTCCGGGGGCACGTGCAGGCCGTGAAAGTGGAGATTGGTCGGTTCGGCGAGCTGATTCGTCAGCCGAATCCGGACGTCGTCGCCCGCGGCGAGCTCTATCAACGGGCCCGGCACCTGGCCATTGAAGGCCAGGAGCCAGCCACGACTTCCGGCCAGATCGACCCATCCCTCCTTGGCGACCAGTTCGACGTCACGCCGACCGTCGGCGCTGGCAGCGTGGATGCCGCCATCGAGCGCGTGCACACGTGATGCTGATCGAAGCGGCGTCGCGATCTCGCTGGCACCAGCGGTCAGCGCGACGCCAACGGCCGGGGCGAGCCCAACGAATGCTCTGCGTGTGACGTCCATGCGACTACCCTTCTTTCGGGTTCTTGGCGGCACGCGTGTCCTCGAGAGAGGCGGGCGCGGCTGTGGGTGCGTACGCGTGCTGGACGTACTGCCGCACCGTACCGTCCGTATTGAAGAACGACCCTTTCAGGGCGATCGCGTGACGCATCACCCGTGTCCATCCACTGTGGTCGTCATAGAACAGCGGCGCGATGACGTGCTGCAGCTTCCGGTAGAGGTCGGAGGCGTCCTGGTCGTCGGCGTCGCCAGCACCCGTGGCCTCTGGTTCGCCGATCGACCAGCGTGCGCCGGCTTGACGCGAAAGATTGCCGCCGAGCCCTGCACCGCACCTTCGGCACTCGCTCCCGCCGCGCTGTACGTGACACGGTCGCCGTCGCCGAACGGCCCGAGCTGTGCCGTCCAGTAGCTGTTCCCCGCGTCGTTGCGTTGCCACCTGGCAGCGATGGTGCCTCCGGTGCGGCTCCTGGCGCCGGTCAGCAGCTCCCACAGCACCTGCACCGACTGTCCTGGCTCAATGGGCCAGGTGCCGACGGTGATCTCCGCGACCTCACCGGGGCTCACCCGGCCCGGCCGGCGTGGCGCGTCGACCGTGTCATGCCAGATGTGCATACGGCCTCCTACGGCTCCTCGCCCGTCCGTATCAGCCGGTGGTCGTGCGACCACCGCAGGTCGTGCCGCGTCACCAGCGCGTCGACGACTCGACGACACGTCACCTCGTCGCATCCCCACAGGCGTCGAGCCTGGTCCAGGGTGAGGGCGAGTCCCGGCATCTCGCGGTACTCACCCAGCACCCGTTTCATCAAGCGCGAGTCGAGATTGTCGTCGCTGGCCACGGCGTCCACAGTGCCCTGCAGCACGAAAGGCCTGGCACTCACGGCTTAGCGTCCGTCCCGCTGCTGCGCGTGACCATTCGCGAGCGCACGCGCCTCACCGGCCATCCTCGAGACCCGCTCCGCCAGCCGCTCACAGTGCACCGCCGTGTCAGGCGCGCCGGGACGCTTGCTTTCAGCGCCGGTGGGGGCAGCGCGATACGCCGCGGCGAGATCCCAATGCTCGCGCGTGTCACGATCGAGCTTGGCCGCGACGGCCAGATAGTGACGCGTCAGGCGTGCGTCAGACTCCGGAGCCGGAGTGCCCTCTATGAGCGTGCGCAACTCCGGGGGCGTCAGAAGTTCGGCGGAGTTCGTCTTGGCGGGCTCGGTGTTCCCGGGAGCCGCAGATACCGGCACAACGGGTGCGCCACCGCCGTAGGCAGCGGCAAGCGCCCGAGCTTCGCTCGCCGCGCCAGCAGCGTTGTCGGCAAGGCGGTCACAATGCACCGCAGTGTCGGGCGCTCCGGGCCGTTTGCTGTCGGAGCCGGAAGGCGTGCGCCGATACGCCTTCGCCATCGCCCGGTGCTCGCGGGCGTACGCGTCGTAGTCCGCGGCGACGGCCAGGAAATGTGCGCTCAGGTGGGCACGGTTCGCGGGCAGGTCCGGAGCCGCGACGAGTTGGGCGCCGACGTCAGCAGCGAGCGGTACCGCGTCGGGCGCCTGGGACCAGGCAGGGACCGCGGCCAACACGAGTGAGGACACGATGGCCGCAAAGGCCACACGAGCGAATGCGTAGGTATACATGAGGTTCTCCAGTCGACTCCACGATTGAGGCGACGCACGGGCGTGCCTCCGGCCTGACGCTGTGGCGCTTGCGCCGCGGCGTGTGTCAGCGAGCGTGCGATCAGATCCGGAGAACGGTCGTGGACGGGTAACCGGGCGAGGGCGGTGGGGCCTGGCGTCGGAGGCCAGCGCTGCTGGACGCCGGCACAAGCACGGAGCCGATGACCAAGGCGGTCACGAGCGGGGCTGGCGCGACGATGCTCCGCGCCACGTCAGTTGGAGCCACGGCGGCGAGCGCGTCGCGCTGACAGGTGACGTCGGGCAACCACTCGGCCGTGTCGGAGGCGACCTCATGGCACGAAGGCACAGCGGCTGCAGTAGAGTTCGGCGTGCAGACCGCGCGGCACACCACGTCTACGGTCGGGGTGACCGTCAGCAACAAGGCGAGAAGCAGGCTGGAGAGACGGGTCATGGTGCCAGCCATGTCTGTCGCACGACTCCTGCCAACGTGACTAGTCGCCAACCTGTGCGTTTTCGGCCGCGACCACGACTGACGGCGCTCCGATGGCTGAATTTCACCGAAGAGGTGCGGACTTTCCCGCGCCACGCGCAGTGTTGTCCTGACGCTGCTCGCGGCACGTGAGGTGTCTCAAGCGCCATCCGCTCGGGTCAGGCGGCGGGCCAATGCGCGGAGCGCGCAGTGATGTTGCATACGACGTCAGCTCGTAATGTACCCCTACAGCGGACACATGCGGTCGAACGCGCTCAGCCGCGGTGAATCGAGAACCGCAGCTTCATCGTCCGCGTGCTTGCGGACACCCGGTTGGCGCGCTCCGTGCCAGCTTGGTCGTGTATGCGCGAGTCTCGTGACACTGCCCCTCTGTTGCTGCTCTTGCTCGCCAGTGCATTCGCCGTGGTGTGGGCACGCTTGGGCTTGATCCGATCTCGTGGACACCTTCGCAAAGGTGGATACGATGGCCCGTATGGCCCCCGAGACCCCGCCGCGGCGCACCCGTCGCAGCTTCGATGAGGATTTCAAAGCCCAAGCCGTCCGCCTGGTCCTGGACGAGGGCAAGAGCGTGGGCGCCGTGGCCCGCGACCTCGACCTGACTGAGTCGGCCCTCCGCCAGTGGGTCGAGCGGGCCCGCGCCGACCGCACCGGCGGCCGTACGGGGCTGACGAGCGCCGAGCGCGAGGAGCTCGGCAAGCTCCGCAAAGAGAATCGCGAGCTGCGGATGGAGCGCGAGATCTTAAAAAAAGACGCGGCCTTCTTCGCGAAGCACCAGGCGTGAGGTTCGCCTGGATCGCCACGGAGAAGGCCACCTACCCGTTGCGGGTGCTCTGTCGCGCACTGCGCGTCACGTCGAGCGGCTTCTACGCATGGCAGCGGCGCCCGCTGTCGGCCCATGCGCGTCGCGATGCCGAGCTCGACGTGCGCATCGGCGCGCTGTTCACCAAGGCGCGCCAGCGCTATGGAAGCCCGCGGATCCACGACGACCTACGGGAGGCGGGCGTGCCCGTCAGTCGCAAGCGCGTCGCGCGTCTGATGCGCCAGGCAGGTCTGCGAGCCCGACAGCGCAAGCGGTACCGGCTGACGACCATGAGCGAGCACGATCAGCCGATCGCGCCCAACCACCTCGCGCAGACGTTCGTCGCCGAGGCGCCCAATCAGCGCTGGGTCAGTGACACCACCGAATTCCAGATTGGGACGAGCGGCAAGCTGTATCTCGCCGCGATTCTCGACCTGTACTCGCGGTTCGTTGTGGGTTGGGCCGTGAGTGCTGTCAATGACCGGCATCTGACACTCAGGGCGCTCGCCCAGGCCCTCCGACGGCGCGGGCCGGCCCCTGGACTGCTGCATCACTCCGATCAGGGTTGCACGTACGCCAGCGCGGACTACCAGCGCGTGCTCGAGGCGCACGGCCTCGTGTGCAGCATGAGTCGTCGCGGTCACTGCCACGACAATGCCGTGGCGGAAAGCTTCTTCTCCACGCTCAAGAGTGAGCTCACCGAGCGCTTCGACAGCTTCGGTGAGGCCAAGATGGAGTTGTTCGACTACATCGAAGTGTTCTACAACCAGCAACGTCGACACTCGACGATCGGGCGGATCAGCCCGGCCGCGTTCGAGCGCCGGTTCTCCGCTCAGGCGGCGTAGTTAACCCGTCCACCGAATCGGATCAAGCCCAGCTCGCGTCACGCGCGCACTGTGCCCCATCGACAACCCATCCACGAGGATTGCTCGGTTAGCGAGTGCGGGGCCGATGGCGTACCGCTGAGCCTGTACGCCGGCTGATTCGGTTCGGGCACCTGCGTTGCATTGAGCGTCGGCGCGGCTCGCAATCACGCGTGTGCCAAAAACAGGAGGGATTGATGCACACCCAGGAGATGATCGCCACCCACCCCGACGTGCGCGGCAACACGAACAAGGCACTCCTCACGGCGATCGACGAGGCGTACGCCTGCGCGCAGGCCTGCACCGCATGCGCCGACGCCTGTCTCGCCGAGCAGGCCGTCGCGGAACTGCGCCAGTGCATCCGGCTGAACCTCGACTGCGCGGACGTGTGCGCAGCCACCGGCGCCATCGCCAGCCGCCGCACCGGTTCGAACGAGACGGTGATCAGCCGCATCCTCGAGGCGTGCGCCATCGCGTGCGGGCTGTGCGCCACTGAGTGCGAGCGTCATGCGCAGCACCACGAGCACTGTCGCGTCTGCGCCGAGTCGTGTCGGACCTGTGAAACGGCGTGTCAGCGGGCGCTGCAGACCTTCTGACAGGTTCTGACGGCCATGCCCCGCTTCTGCACGGCCGCGCTGCTCGTCCTCGCGGCGCTGGCCGGTCCGGTGGGCACCTTGGTGTGCCGCCTGCAGTGTGTGGGCGCGGCTGTGGGCGCGGCAGTCGTCGCGGTGCACGCGCCGGGCCCCTGCCACGGGGGCTCTCCAAATGCCAGGCTCCGCGCAAACGCGACGCCATGCGACGAGCGCGTCGGCCCTGCCGCGGTGAAGCCGGAGCGCTTCGAACCCGCCAGTCCCGCGGTGACAGTGGCGCTCAGCGCGCTGCGGGAGCCACGTCGCCACGCAAGCCCGGCCATCGTTCCTGCGCCATCGATGCCGCTTCCCCACCTGGCCTTCGTAGGCACGGATCTGCCCTTGCGCATCTAGAGAGTCCCGCGTTCACGGGGTGGCGCGCGCGATCCCCGCACGCGCTCGAGATGAGCCTTCTTACCACGCAAGGATGTACGACCATGGGATTCCAGTTCTTCAATCTGCGCCACCACGCCGCGATCTGCGGCGCCGCCCTTACGCTCGTCCTCACGGCCAGTGTTCCCGCGACGGCGAATGAGCCCGCACCGACGCAGGCCCAGGCACAATACGAGGTCCGCTTCATGACCGACATGATCGACCATCACCACATGGCGATCATGATGTCCCAGATCTGTCTCACGAATGCCACACACGAGGAACTCAAGGCGATGTGCGCTGACATCATTGCGGCGCAGCAGCAGGAGATCGCGACGATGCAGACGTGGCTGCAGGACTGGTACGGCATCAGCTATGCGCCAGAGATGACACAGGGCGACATGCAGCGCATGGAACGGATGTCGGAGATGTTCGGCGCGGAGTTTGAGATCGCATTCATGAAGTCGATGATCCGTCACCACTGGAAGGCTGTCGTGCGCGCCAGTGGCTGCCTCGACCGCGCCTACCACGCGGAGCTGATCGCCATGTGCGAGGACATCGTCATTGCGCAGGTCAGTGAGATCGAGACGATGCGCACGTGGTTGTGCCAGTGGTATGGGATCTGTAATTACGGGCCCAAGGGTAACGTGGCCGAGACTCACTGAACGGAGAACATCAATCATGCTCAAGCCACTTATTGCAGTATTCACGATGGCCACCGTGGTTCCCTTGTCTGTGCCTGTCCAAACGCAGACACCGGCGGGTACAGGTCACGCGAAGCACGCGCAGACCTCGAAAAGCCAGGACCACAGCACGATGACGGACGCGGAGTTCGTCGCGATGACCATCAAGCATCACCAGGACGGCATCGAGATGGCAGGCATCGAAGAGAAGGGTGGCGCCTCAAACGATGTCAAGGCGTTGGCGGCCAGGATCCGCCAGGGGCAGGAGCGTGAACTTGCCGAATTACAGAAGCACCAGAAAAGCAGTGCGAACGCTGGTAGTGGTGGTCACGCGATGCACATGAAAGAAATGGAAGCGGACAGCCAGCGTGCGATGACGCGCTTGCGGTCGGCGCCCGGGTCGGCACTCGATCACGCATTCGCCGACGAGATGGCCAAACACCATCAGCAGGCGATCGACATGGTGGGGCGGACGAAGTTCACCGATACCGAACTCCGCGCCATGGCTCAGAAGATGGCGGCGAGCCAGAAGCAGGAACTCGGTGAACTGAAGAAGCATCAGAAGTCGAGCAGCCACTGACAGTCATGCACCGAGCCGGACCACGTGACGGTCGTCCGGCTCGGTGGTCGTCGAGTCCGCGTCAGAGGCGCAGCCGACGCAAGCGCAGCGCATTGACGATGACGGACACGGAGCTGAAGGTCATCGCGGCGCTCGCGATGATCGGACTGAGCAGCAACCCGAAGGCTGGATACAGCACACCGGCCGCGATTGGGACGCCGAGCGTGTTGTAAATGAACGCGAAGAACAGATTCTGACGGATGTTCGCCATCGTCGCGCGACTCAGTTGGCGCGCGCGCACAATGCCACGCAGGTCGCCCTGCACCAGCGTCACTGCCGCGCTCTCCATCGCGACATCGGTGCCCGTCCCCATGGCGATGCCCACGTCGGCGCGTGCCAGTGCGGGTGCGTCGTTGATGCCATCTCCCGCCATTGCCACCCGCCGTCCCTGCGCCTGCAGCCGCGCGATGACGTCGGCCTTGCCCTCCGGCAGGACCTCGGCTTCGATCTGATCGATACCGACGTCGGCCGCGACCGCCTGCGCCGTCACCCGGCTGTCGCCCGTCAGCATGACGACCTGGAGCCCTTCCGCATGCAGCGCCCGAATCGCTTCCGGCGTCGTCGATTTCACGCGATCCGCCACGCCCACCAGGCCCGCAGGCTGACCGTCGACGGCCGCGAACATCACCGTCTCGGCCTGCCGCCGCTTCTCGTCGGCCAGGGCGATGAGGTCGTCCGGCACGCCGCCCTCCTCGGCCAGCATCTGCACGTTGCCGACGGCGACGCGGCGACCATCGACGAGGCCCCTGACCCCCTTGCCGGTCACCGACGCAAAGTCCTGCACCTCGGCGAGCAGGACGCCACGGTCGCGCGCGCCCGCGACGATCGCCGCCGCGAGCGGGTGCTCACTCACGTGCTCGACGCTGGCGACCAGGCGCAGCAGTTCGTCTTCGGACAACCCGCCCCGCGCGACGACGGATGTGAGCGCCGGCTTGCCTTCGGTGAGCGTGCCGGTCTTGTCGACCACGACCGTATCGACCCGTTCGAGCAGTTCGAGCGCTTCGGCGTTGCGCAGGAGCACGCCGAGTTCGGCGCCCTTGCCGGTGCCCACCATGATCGACATCGGCGTCGCCAGGCCGAGCGCACAGGGGCACGCGATGATCAGGACGGCCACCGCATTGACGAGCGCGTGCGCCATGCGCGGTTCGGGGCCGTACAGCCCCCACACGGCAAACGTGATGACGGCGACGAGCACCACCGCCGGAACGAAGTACCCGGCCACGGTATCGGCGAGCCGCTGGATGGGCGCGCGCGAGCGCTGCGCCTCGCTGACCATGCGCACGATCTGCGAGAGCAAGGTGTCGGCGCCGACACGCTGGGCTTCCATCACGAACGTGCCGGTCCCGTTGACCGTGCCACCGGTCACCTTCGCCTCGGGACCCTTCTCCACTGGAATCGGCTCACCGGAGACCATCGATTCGTCGATGGTCGTGGCGCCCTCGAGGACAACGCCATCGGTCGGCACCCGCTCTCCCGGCCGCACCCGCAGACGATCGCCAACATGCACCTGCTCCAGCGGCACCTCGGCCTCGCTGCCGTCGCTGCCGATCCGGCGCGCCACCGTCGGCGCGAGACCCAACAGGTTCTTGATCGCCGCACTGGTGCGGCTGCGGGCGCGGAGTTCGAGGACCTGCCCGAGCAGCACCAGCACGACAATGACGGCGGCTGCCTCGAAGTACACGGCGACCTGGCCACCATGCATCTGGAATGACGCCGGGAACAGCTGCGGGGCCACCGTCGCCACCACGCTGTACCCGTACGCGGCACCGACGCCGAGCGCGATCAACGTGAACATGTTCAGGTGCCGGTTGACGAGCGAGGCCCAGCCACGGACGAAGAACGGCCACCCGCCCCACAGCACGACGGGACTGGCGAGCAGGAATTGGCCCCACGTCATGGCGGCCGGGGGGATCAGGTGCATCAAGGGCTGCCCTGGGATCAGGTCGGCCAGCATGGCAACGAGGATCGGCGCCGTCAGCACGAGCGACCAGGTGAACCGTCGCGTCATGTCCTCCAGTTCCGGGTTCCGGTCCTCCAGCGTGACCGTCCGTGGCTCGAGCGCCATCCCGCAGATGGGGCACGGGCCAGGGGCATCCCGGACGATCTCGGGATGCATCGGACAGGTCCACTCGGTGCGTGTCGCTGGCGCGGCGGACGTCGGCTCCAGCGCCATCCCGCACTTCGGGCAGGTGCCGGGCCCGATCTGGCGCACCTCGGGGTCCATCGGGCAGGTGTACTCGCGTGTGTCGGCCCCCACGGCAGATGGCGCGGTGGCGGCGGGCGGTGCGCCGCCGACGTAGGCCTCCGGGTCGGCCGCGAACTTCTCCTGACAGGACGTGCTGCAGAAGTAGTACGTCGTGCCGCGATACCGCTGCTGCCCGACAGCGTCGGTGTCGAGGATCTGCATGCCGCAGACGGGATCGATCACCTGCTTTGCGGCGCTCGTGGCGAGAATGGCCATCGTCGTCCC
>NZ_JALHPM010000181.1:0-12411 GCF_022842525.1 Luteitalea sp. | reverse complement strand
ACGTGCAGGCGCGCCGCCTCTCGCGCGACCGCCAGCGCGTCGAACTGCGCTTCGCGGAGAACACGCAGCTGCCCACGCTCGATTTCTTCTCGGAAGTGGGCCGCGAACGCCGTGAATCCATCCAGGGCGGCAATTCGCTCGAGGTGGGCCTCACCTTCTCGCTGCCCGTGCAGCGCCGCAAGGCCATCGGCCAGACGCTCAAGGCCCAGGCGGCCCTGGCGCGCGCGGACCTCGACCTGCGCTGGGTCGAGGATCAGGTGCGCGCCGAAGTGCAGGACGCGCTGAGCGCCGTGCGCGCGGCCGCGGCCATCCGCGACGCCGTCTCGGACGAAGTGGAGGTGGCCCGCGAACTCGAGCGCCTGGAGCGCGACCGGTTCGACCTCGGCGACTCCACCCAGTTCCTCGTGAACCTGCGGGAACTGGCGGCGGCGGATGCCGCCGTGCGCGACATCCGGGCGCACACCGACTACGAGAAGGCGCTGGCGCGCCTCGACCGGGCCACCGGCCGCGTGCTGGAGCGAGTGCCGGCGCCCTGATGAACGCCCACGCGCGCTGTCACCCACGGTCCCCGTGCGTCGATCTGCGCCCGCTCCTCTGAGCACGCCTCGTGATACCGTGACGGTGTGCTGCGGAGGAGTCGAGGCATGCGTCGAGGATGCGCACCGGTGCTTGCCGTACTCGTGGTCGGCCTGGCGATGCTGCCCCCGCCAGTCGAGGCCCAGACCGCACCCAGGCTCTCGACACGCGAGCGAGAGGCGCTCGAAGCGCTGGTCGCCGCCGTGGACCGTGCCGCCGCCGGCGAGGCGCCCGCTCTTGACGCGGTGTGGCAGCACCACGTGCTTCGCGTGTCCGACGGCGCGCACTACGTCGCCATCCGTGCGCTCCTGCCCGGGCAGCCGGCGCCCACGGGCAAGGTGGCGACATACGTTCGTCTCGCAACCCGCCGGCGGGCCTTCGAGACGTCGACGCCAGAGCGTTCGGCCGTGCGGGAATGGCTCGTGGGCCTCAGAGCTGACCCCCTCCCGATGCAGCCTGGGCGGGTGACGACGGTACCGGTCGGAGAGATGCCGATCGGAGGTGCCGCGGCATCGACGCGCAGGCCCAGTGAAGCGGTCGACGCGACGTCGGCACTCCGCCTGATGGGCCTGCATCAGGAGCGTGCCGCGAGAAACGACAAGGAGCGCGAGGCCCGGCGTCTCGCGGCTCTCGAACGGGAGGGCACTCGCCTCTCGGAGATGCTGCCCTTCGAGGACTTCGAGTTCGAGACCGCACCGACGGCCACGCCGGACGGCCTTGTGGTGCAGCGGGGCCTCACGGGGGGGCCGGGCGAGTTCGATGCCTACGTGGCGTGGACCAGCATCGGAGGACGAGCCCCGTCACCACAGGTCCTGCGGTATTCACTGTCGCTGCCAGCCGCGACGGCGGCCTTCGGCGTGAGCGACCTCATCGTCGCCGAACGTGCCGCACCACTCACGACGGCGTATGCCCCCACCCAGCAGGGCGCTCACCCGTACGCCCTCGGCGCACTCGAGGTCACGCCGGCCCTGGGCAACGTGCTGCCGGCCGACGGCAGCCTGGGACTCGCCTTCCAGATCATCAATCCGAGCGGGTCGATCACCGGCAAGCCCGACGTCGACGTGAGCTTCGACGTCGCACGGATTGTGAACGATCGTCTGACGACGTTCGGCTCCTTGCTCCCGCAACACTACGACGAGCAATCGCTGCCCGCGGATTTCGACACGGCGAAGGGCCATCCCCTGTTCGGCGCCGTCCGCGCTCCGCTGGCCACGTTTCCTCGCGGGCGGTACCGCATCACGGCGACGGCCCTCGACCGACGGACCGGCCAGCGCGCCAGCCGCGAAGCGTTCTTCACGGTGCGGGGCACACCCGAGAGCCTGCTCCGCGAGGCGCCAGGCGTGGAGACGGCGTTTCGGCGGGAGCACGCGCTCGGCGCCGCGACACGTCAGGCGCTGTCGCGTCAGCTCCGGACAGAGCCCTGCTCGCCGAGTCTGACACGGGCCCTCGACGCGCTCGAGGGCGGCCGGTTCGCCGAACTCGTGCAGCTCGACACGGCGTCGTCTGAGGAGCAGGGACGCGTGCTCGCGCTGCTTGCGGTCGGGCTCTTCGGGCTGGGCGACTCTCCGCGGGCAGTGCTTTCGCAGATCTCGCTGGCGCAGGCCAGGGGAGCCCCAGCCGCGGTCGTCGAGTTCGTCGCCGCCGCGGCCGCGGCGGCGGCGGGCGACGACCGCCAGGCCGTCGCCGCGTGGTCGGCCGCTCGAGCGCAGGGGCTCGACGACTCGCTCGTCGCGCCCTTGCTGGTCGACGGCTACCTGCGGCTTCGCGACACCTCACGCGCCGCTGCGGTGGCTGCGGCCGCACTCGACGCAGAGCCGGCCAACGTCGCCCTTCGACGCGCGCTCGCTGCGACCCACATCGCGGCGCGCCGCTACATCGACGCGCTGCGGGT
Organism: Luteitalea sp.; assembly: GCF_022842525.1. NCBI lineage: Bacteria > Pseudomonadati > Acidobacteriota > Vicinamibacteria > Vicinamibacterales > Vicinamibacteraceae > Luteitalea > Luteitalea sp. The sequence goes on along the minus strand of NZ_JALHPM010000181.1, from coordinate 9,944 downwards.
GCTCGACGCCATCGCCCCTGACGGCGCGGATCAGGACACCGACTTTCTCGTCCTGCATGCGCTCTACGCTGGCTGGGTCGCCCAGCTCCGCGAATTCACGGACGAGCCGTCACGGCAGCGGCTGATGGAGGTCGGCCGGCGCTACGTGGCGGGCGGTGGCCGTCATGCCGCCCTCGTCCGCGAGTGGCTGCCGTTCGCCTCCTCTCCGCGATAGTCGGGCAGGAGGCCTCGGCGCTCACTTCTTCTTCGTTCGGGGCGGCGCGGGCGGGCGCGGAGGCGTGCCTGGCGTCTTGAGCGAGTAGCTGCGGCGAGCGGCGACCGTCACGCCAGGCCGCTTCGTCGTCACTTCGAGCTGGCGCACGCGACGCCGGGGATCCGGATTCGACGACGTGTAGCCGAGCACATAGTAGTCGCTCGTCTCAGCGTCGATCCGCTTCAGCGCCGCGGCGAAGTCGTTGTCGTTGACGACCGCGATGCCGCCGGTCTCTTCGGCGAGGAAGCGCAGGCTGCTGGTCGACTTCTGAAGGAACGTCCGGAACTCGCTCTGGTCCACGTATTGGCCCGTATCGACCACGCCGGCGAGCCCGCGTGGATCGATCGTGAAGAGGCTGGCATTGGCGCGATTCGCTGTCAGCGTCAGTTCCTGCATGAGCAGGAACAGGTCGGCATCGGCACGCACACCGCTCAACCGGAAGTACGGGTTTTCCTCGTCGATGAGCGCCTTCATCGGATCGCCGAAGCGGCCACCCATGATCCGATCCTTCCCCTTGCGCCCCTCGGCAAAGGGATCGAGATCGTAGCCGGGGCTCACGTAGATGACGGCCTTCCGGCGATTACGCACCTGATCGAGCGAGCCGACCATGCTGTACATCGTCTGAAACGCCACCTGGGCGCGAAACCGGATGTCGCCGGGACCACTGGAGCTCTCCAGCATGCGGAAGATCTCGGCGGGCGACGGCCCCGAGCCGCGGATCCGGGTGGCCGCCGCAGCAATCAGCCGATGGTCCGCAGTGGGTTCGATCTCGATGGCCGATGGGCCGCTCGAGACCATCGCCACCAAATCTCCCTCGTGCAACAGGTTGTCGACGATCTGCTGGACCAGGCGGCGGACGTGTGGCGTGTAGTCGACCTCGAAGTGGAGGTCGTCGATGAAGATGATGATGACGCGCCCGGACCCGCCGGTGTCGACCGGCCGCCGCGATGTCGGCAACACGATGCCTTCGGGAGCTGCCTGCGGCGGTGCCAGCAGGTTGAACGTCCGGCCGCCGTGCACCAGCACGAACGCATCGATTCGCTGGTCGACGCCGTCCTCTCGGACGATGAAGTCATCCTTGCTGAGGTCAGGCACGAACCGGCCGTCCTGATCACGCGGGATAGCGTCGGTCGTGACCAGGGCGACATCGGCGCGAAACGTGGGCTGCTGCGCGCCTGAGGGTACGGGCGCCGGCGACTGGGCGGAAAGCGCCCAGCCAGAGAGCACCAGAGCAAGCGCAACGACAGCGGGACGCATACGGTGGATTATAGAATAGGACCGTCCTCACCGATGACCCCCTCGGCCACGCCGCGCGCCCCTGCCTGCGAAGGGCCGTCCCGCCGTCGTCTCCTGCGCGCTGGCACGGCCGCAGCCGCGGCCTGGCTGCTTGATGATTCGTCGTTCGCGCGGCTCCTTACACAAGCCGCGTGTGATGGCGAGGCGCCCGCCGGCACGCTGGTCGACGTGCTACCCGTGACCAGCACACAACCTCGGGCGACCGAGTACGGGGCGATGCTCGGCGGGCCAGGACTGGAGCGCCGGCGTTTCACCGACATCTCCGGGTTGACACCAGACACGCTCGTGACGCCCACGGCACGAATGTTCCTGCGCACCGATGCCCCACCGGGCGTGGCCGAGCGCACGGCTCGGTGGCGGGTGGCCCTCGGGGAAGGTGGCCGACACGGACACGTCGGCATCGAGGAACTGCGGCGCCTGTCGAGGCCTCAGGGCGTCCACCTCAACGAGTGCGCGGGCAATGCCGACCCGAACAACTTCGGTCTCATCAGTGCCGCGGAGTGGCGCGGTGTCCCTCTCGGCGACCTGGTGGCTCGCCTGCACCCGGGCCCGGAGGCCTGGGGCGTGCTCGTCACCGGAGACGACCACGAGGCGTCCTCACGATTCTCGGTACCGGGCGCCAGTTGGATCCTGCCCCTCGCGAACCTGCCGCAACTCGGCGCGTTTCTCGCCACGGAGGTGAACAGCACCCCGCTGCCGCTCGATCACGGCGCGCCGGTCCGGCTGGTGATACCCGGCTGGTACGGGTGCGCGTGGATCAAGTGGGTGCGGGAGCTGGCCCTCGTTGGTCCGGACGCGTTGGTCACCTGGCAGATGGCCGAGTATGCCACCCGCACCCACCAATCGGGTCGCCCGCTGGAGGCGCGCGAGTACGAGGCGCCCGTCATCGACAGTGCAGCGACACCGATTCGCGTGGAGCGGCGCCTGGTGGCCGGGCGGCTCGAGCACCACGTCATTGGCATCGTCTGGGGTGGCACGCGCCCCGTCGACCGGCTCCGGATCCGCTTCGGCTCGCGCGACCGCGGTGTGGAGTTTCCGCTCTGTCCCGCCCCGTCGACGCATCGCACCTGGGCGCTCTGGACATATCGCTGGCGTCCGACCGAACCGGGCCCCTACGACATCGCGCTGAGTGTGCCCGACTCGTCCGTGCGCGCGCGTCGACTCGATCTGTCGTACTACATCCGTCGCGTACGCATCGACGAGGTGTAAGGACGCCGGGCGCGGCCGCCGCTACGGCGCGAGCGCCTTCCGGGCCTCGACGACCTCGGGACGACCGGGGTCTGCGTCCTTCCAGTTCTCCAGGAACTGGGCGTACGCCGTGCGGCTCCTGGCCGCGTCCCCGGCACGGGCGGCAGCCCGCGCGAGCCCCAATACGGCCCGTGAGCGGTTCGGCGTGCGCACGAGCGCCTTCTCGAACCACGTCACCGCGTCGTGCGCCCGATCGAACCGAAGGAGCACCTCGCCGTAGAGTTCGTCTGCGCCCTTCACCGGGTACGGCCGGCCAATCGGCTTCGGCATCCTGGCCTGGAGCGCTGTCGCCTGGTCGAGCTTCGAGAATGCCACGGCGGGCGTGCCATCGGCCGCCGCCATCAGCGCCTCGACCTCGAGCACCATGATCGCCGCCTGCTCCCGCAGGCCGGCGTCCATCGCCGGCGCCGTCGCCTTCATCAGGGCCTCATGGGCCGCCCGCACGCGCGCGGCGTCACCAAGGGTCAGCGCGCTCACGGCGAGCGCGTAGAGTTCATCGACGTTGTCGAAGGTCGCCTGACCGGCCAGCTCCTTCCACGCCTCGCTTTCGATCACGAGACGCGCCCGCATCGACCCCTTGTCGTTGCGCAGCGCCGCGGGCCCCGAGCCTCGTCCGATCTCGCTGTCGCCGTAATGGTGGCCGCCGATGAGGGACTGTTCCGTCGCAATCGCCAGCGCGTGGTCGATGTACACGGCAATCTCGCGCGCCTTCTGGAACTGGCCGCGCTGCGTCAGCGCGTACTGCCACCACACGAGGCTGTGGAAGTCGTAGGTGGTCACCGGCTGGCCGCGCCGCCTGCTCCAGTCCACGGACGCCTGCCACGCCGCCGCATCGCTCTCCGCCGCCTCGGCCCAGTGCCCAAGCTGGACGAAGAAGTGCGCCGGCATATGGAGGGCATGACTCGAGGCGGGCGCGATCGCCGCGTACGCACGAGCCGCGGTGAGGCCGCGGGGCGCGAGCGCCCCATGATCGTAGGCGTGGAGGATGAGGTGCGCGGCGCCCGGGTGTTTCGGATTCTTCGCGAAGACCGCCTCGGCGAGACGCCCGGCCTGCTCGCGGATTGGCAACGAGGCATCGCCGCGGGGCATCGTCGACAGCAACGCGAGCGCATAGAACACACGCGCTTCGTCGTCTGCCGGCTCGGCGGACACCAATGCCGACATCGCGGCCGCATGCGCCGCATGGCGAACCCGGCGGTCGCCCTCGCCCCACAGCGCCTCGACCGCGCGGAGGTACCCACGCTCGCGTTCCGTGGGTGCGCGTGCCAGCCGCGCATCGGCCGTCGAGCCCAGCTTCATCAGGGCGGCGCGCCCCTTCGCGGGATCTTCGCTGAACCACAGCGGCTGGCTGTAGGCGAGCGACTCGCCCCAGTACGCCATCGCGAACGTCGGGGCCTTGGCCTGAGCGGCCTGAAACGACTCGATCGCGTCCTCATAGCTGAAGCTATGGAGCCATGCCACCCCGCGAAGGAAGTCGGCCTGTGCCTCAGCCGGACCGCTCGTGGGAAACGCGAGGTCTCCGAGCGGAGCGTCAGAGGCCGTGACGACGGACTGCAACGTCGGCGCGGCCGCGGGAGACGTCCGGGCCTGGTCGGGTAACGCCCCTGACGACGCGTCCGGCTCTGTTCGGTTGCATGCGGCACCGGCGAGGAGCCCCAGCACGAGGACCAGGCCAATCAGCGTCCACCGCGCAACAATCATCGCGGCCGATCGTACCACCCGAGTCCACGGGGAGCAACTCAGCGTACAGACGAAGGGCGGCTCCCTGCCCATCAGGAAGCCGCCCTCCGCGTCTTGTCAGGAACCAGCCGTTGGCCGGCAGCTCCTATCCGCAGGCTAGAAGCTCAGACGGAACATCAGCTGCGTCAGCCGCATGAAGCCGCGCTGCGTCGTGATGCGGCCGAACTGCGCCGCGCCGACGTTGATGTTCGGTCCCTGGACCTGCACGGTGTTGAGCAGGTTCAGCACCTCGTAGCGCAGCTGGGCACGCGCGCGACCGGCCAGCTTGATGTCCTTCGTGGCCACGAAGTCCCAGTTGTTCCGGCGCGGCGTCCGCACGTCGCCCAGGGTCCGCGGCGCCGTGCCGAGCCGGAAGAGCCCCGGATCGCTGAACGCCGCGGCATTGAGGTAGAGCCCCGGGTTCTGTGCGTCGAAGAAGCGCTCCTCGCGGTCGCCACTCGTGTTCGGATCGGTGCCCGTGAGGTTCGGCCGCTGCATCAGCGCGAACGCCCCGTTGAGGTTGTTCGAGTTGTTCGCCGGCGAGATCGGGAAGCCGCTCTCGAACGAGATGATCGACGACATGGTCCAGCCGCCGAGGATCATCGCGCCGACGCCGCTGTTGGCCCAGCGCTTGCCCTCGCCGAACGGCAGCTGCACGATGGGCGACAGCACCAGCTTGTGCGGCACGTCCAGCACGCTCAGGCCGTACTCGGCGTCCACGTCGTAGGGGTTCTGAATGTTGCCGTTCACCTGCGCGTAGGTGTTGGTCTCGGCGAAGAAGTTGTCGCGCAGGCGGGAGAAGGTGTAGTTGATGCGACCGCCCCAACCGTTGCTGATGCGCTTCTCGAACTTCAGGATGGCAGCGTGGTACTGGCTCCGCCCCTGTGTGTTCTGACGCATCAGGACGTTCAGGAACTGCGGGAACGGGCGCAGCAGCTGCGCGCGTGAGATCGTCGGGCTGGTCACGCTGACGCCCTGACCGACCGGCAGGCCGAAGAACGGGTTCGCCACCTGGTCGTTCAGCGCCGCCCCGAGCGACAGGAAGCTCGGGTCGAGCTGGTTGATGTTCAGGGTCGCGTCGTTCGCGCCGCCAAGGCTGGCGTTACGGATGGTCGAGCCCGAGTACTCGAAGCCGACGGCGATGTTGCCCGGCAGCTCACGGTTGATGTCGAACGAGTACTGGTGCACGTAGGGGGCCTTCTTGTCCTGATCGATGAACTCGATCTGGCGGCCGACGCCCTCGAGCAGCCCAAGCGAGTTGCCGCGCGGCTGCAACACACCGGCCGGGAAGGGGTTGGTCAGGTTCGCCGTCGGGAAGAACTGCCCCTGCTCCATGAAGGTGTCCTGGCTGAAGCCCACCTGTCCGTAGTTGGCGGCACCGACGAACTGATAGGGCCAGGGGGCCCAGTAGAGACCGTAGCCACCGCGCATCACGGTCTTGGGATTCAGCGAGTAGACCATGCCGAGACGCGGCGAGATCTTGATCGGCGGCGGGTTGCCCTGCTGGGTGGCGTTGCCGTTGACGCCGGCATACATGAGACCGCCGCGCATCGGCTGGCCCGTGAGCGGGTTGACGATGGCGCCGAGCTGACCACCCGGGTTGGCCGTGCGATCGAAGCCCACCGTGAAGCGGTTTTCCTCTTCCTGGAGACCGGTCTCGTACTCGAGGCGCACGCCGCCGTTGATGGTGAACTTCGAGTTGACGCGGAAGTCGTCCTGGATGTAGGCGCCGTAGTAGTTGAGGAAGTAGTTCGCCGGGGCCGAGACGTTGATGCGGCTCAGGTTGTCGGGGTCACCCGACGGCAGGCCGAGCAGCAGCGCCGCCATGGCGTTGCCCGAGGCGTTGACGCCGTTGACGCCGTTCACGGCGGGGTTCTGCGAGGTGTAGCGGCGGTCGAAGTTGAACACGCCGGCACCGCCCGAGAACGCCTGGGTGTCGATGCCCACGTTGCGGTAGTCGGCACCGGCCTTGAACGTATGCCGGCCCACGAGCTTCGACGCCGTGATGTTGGCGCTCCACGAGTAGAGGTTGCGGTCCGACGGGTCGAGCGCGCCCAACGTGTAGTAGTCGGTGGCAAGCACCCGGGGGAACTTCTGGGTCTGGATGGCGCTGCCGAACGCAGGCGCGAAGTTGAGCGAGGCGGGGTTGAAGTCAACCGAGAGCGTGTCGTCGTCGCGGAACTGCGTCCAGCCGACGCGGGTCGTGATCACGGTGTTGCTCGACGGCAGCCACGTGTTGTTGAGCGCCAGCATGTGGACCCGGCGCCGAAGCACGTAGTCGCTGCTGTCGATGAAGGCGTTCGGATCGCCCTGCGGCACGACGGCGTTGGCGCAGGGTTCGTCGGTCTTGTTGTACAGATAGAAGCCGTTCAGCGACAGCTTGTCGCTGATGCGGTGATCGACCTTGCCCGTGTACATCATGGCGCGGTCTTCGATGACCGGCTGGCTGTTGAAGTTGGCCAGGCCGTTGCTGACGTCGCTCGTGGGATTCGGGAGGAAGCTGAGCATGGCCCGAGCCACCGGGCTGATGCGATCCGCCGGAATGATGTTGCCGGGGAACTGCTGGCGGCCCTGCCCCGTCACGGGATTGCCCGTCAGCGGGTCGAAGATGCGCACCAGGTTGCCCTGGGCGTCGAAGCTCTGCGAGAAGTCGCCGGCCTTTTCTCGCGCGGTTGGGAGGCGCACGGCCGCGTTGCGGGTCGTCTTCGAGCCGTAGCCTTCGGCCGCCGCCCAGAAGAACGTCCTGTTGCGGGCGATCGGGCCGCCGAAGCCGCCGCCGCCCAGATGGTAGTAGGTGCTCGGCAGGGGCACGCCGGCCTTCTCCGCGAAGTAGTTGTTGGTGATGCCCCACTCCGGCCGGGTCTGGTAGAAGCTGCTGCCCTGCCACTGGTTCGTGCCAGACCGGGTGGCGACGTTGAAGGTACCGCCACCGGTGCGGCCCGTCTCGGCGTCGTAGGTGTGCACCTGCACCGCCACGTCATCGAGCGCCTCGATCGTGGGGTTGGCCGAGGAGCGGTTACGGATGTCGCCCACGGGCACGCCGTCGACCAGGTAGTTGTTGCCACGGCGCGTGCCACCGCCGAGCGAGAGCAACGACGCGTTGGTCTGGTCCTGCTGCCGGTTGAACTGGGGGTCGCCCGTCGCCACGACCGTGGGCAGCGTGACGGCGAAGAGGAACGCCGACCGGCCGCCGCTCGGGAGCGCCGACATCTGCTCGGTGCTGATGACGCCGCCGCCCGACGCATTCGAGGTGTCGATGACCGGCGCCGCGCCGGTAACCGTGATGGTCTCCTGCAGCGTGCCGACTTCGAGGGTGACGTCGAGGGTGATGAACTGCTGAGCGGCAACGCGCACGCCCTTGTTCTCGTACGTCTTGAAGCCCGTGAGGGTGGCCTTGATCGTGTAGAGGCCCGGCTGCACGGCCGTGAAGTTGTATTCGCCCGACTCGTTCGAAACCGCGTCGCGCGACTGGCCCGTCGCCTCGTTCAGCAGTTCCACCGTCACACCGGGAATGACGCCATTCGCGTCCTTCACCGCACCGCGCACGCCGCCCGTAAACGTCTGGGCTGCCGCGAGGCTTCCGGTCATGGCCACCATCAGGCCAATGACCAGCAGTTGCCGCAGGGTCTTCATGGTCACCTCTCGTTAATAGTCCCTAAACACTCACGCCATCCCTAACCGTTCACGTGAGCGCGCAACGCGCGGGACGTCCCGAGAGCAGATCCACCACTCATGCCAACAATCGGAAGCGGAGGGAACCAGGGGACTACCCGGACGAAAGCGCCAGAATCGTAGGGCGAATCCGACGTGTAACGCAAGCGTTACCTGATGCGCGGACATGGTGTCCATCTCAGGATCCAATGCAGCCGCGTGCAGGGCTCCAATTCGCTGGATCCTGCGGTCCGCCGGGCCTAGGGCTCGTCGGTGACGGCGCCGCCGCTTGCCGACCCGACCAGGCGCCGGTATTTGGCCAGCACGCCGCGGTCGTAGGCGCTCTTCTTCGGCTTCCAGGCCTTGCGCCGGGCCGTCAGCTCGCGCGCCGTCAGCGCCACGTCGATGGCGCGGGCCCGGGCGTCGATGGTGATGGTGTCGCCGTTCTTCACGAGCGCCAGCGGCCCGCCCACGGCGGCTTCGGGGGTGACATGGCCCACGACGAAGCCGTGCGTGCCGCCGGAGAAGCGGCCGTCGGTGATGAGGGCGACGTCGTTGGCCAGGCCGCGGCCGATGAGCGCGCTCGTCGGCGAGAGCATCTCGCGCATACCGGGACCGCCCCGCGGCCCTTCGTAGCGGATGACCACGACATGGCCGGCCTTCACCCGGCCGGAAAGAATCGCCTCGAGCGCCGCTTCCTCGCGGTCGAACACGATGGCGCGCCCGGTGAAGCGCTCCCCTTCCTTGCCGCTGATCTTCGCGACGGCGCCGTCGGGGGCGAGGTTGCCGCGGAGCACCACGAGGTGGCTGTCCTTCTTCACCGGCGTGGCGACGTCGTAGACCACGTCCTGGCCGGCCGGGTAATCCGCCACGTCCTTCAGGTTCTCGGCCAGCGTGCGGCCGGTCACGGTGAGGGCGTCGCCATGCAGCAGGCCGGCATCGAGCAGACGCTTCATGAGCGGCGTGAGGCCGCCGATGCGCACGAGCTCCGCCATCACGTACTTGCCGCTCGGCTTGAGGTCCGCGAGCACGGGTACGCGTTTGCCGATGCGGGTGAAGTCATCGAGCGTGAGCTTCACGCGCGCCGCCCGTGCGATGGCCAGCAGGTGCAGCACGGCGTTGGTCGAGCCGCCCAGGGCGATGACCACGGTGATCGCGTTCTCGAAGGCCTGGCGCGTCAAGATCCTGCGCGGCGTGATGCCGTCGCGCACGAGACGGGCCGCGGCCTCGCCGGCGCGGCGGCAGTCGTCGCGCTTCTCGGGTGAAATCGCCGCCTGCGCCGAGCTGTTCGGCAGGCTCAGGCCGAGGGCCTCGATGGCCGACGCCATCGTGTTCGCCGTGTACATCCCGCCGCACGACCCGGCGCCCGGGCACGCGTGCTGCTCGAGGTCGGCCAGATCCGCGTCGCCCAGCGTCCCGGCGGCGTGTTTCCCCACTGCCTCGAACACCGAGACGATGTCCACCGGCTGGCCGCGCCAGATGCCCGGCATGATCGTGCCGCCATAGACGAAGACGGCCGGGCGATCGAGCCGCGGCCTGGCCAGGGCGCAGGCCGGCATGTTCTTGTCGCAGCCGCCGATCGTCACGAGCCCGTCGAACCCTTCGGCGCCGGCCACCGTTTCGATCGAGTCGGCGATGACCTCGCGCGACACGAGCGAGTACTTCATCCCCTCGGTGCCCATGGAGATGCCGTCGGAGATGGTGATCGTGTTGAAGATGACACTCTTCGCGCCGGCCGCATCCACACCCGCCGCCGCCTCGCGCGCCAGCTGATCGA
>NZ_JALHPM010000180.1:0-12469 GCF_022842525.1 Luteitalea sp. | reverse complement strand
GACATCGCCGATGTGCCCGGTACCGGCAAGAGCGGCCGGATCACCGAAGCCGACGTGCGGGCGCACGCCAAGAACGTGATCACCGGCAAGGTGGCCGGGCCGGCGGGGCACGCCGCAGTGGGCGGCGGCTTCGCCTTCCCCACGCTGCCCGACTTCTCGCCGTTCGGTACGGTCGAGCGCAAGCCGATGCGTGGCATCCGGCGCAAGACGGCCGAGCACATGGTCACCAGTTGGCAGACCATCCCGCACGTGACCCAGTTCGAGAAGGTGGACATCACCGCGCTCGAGCAACTGCGCAAGCAGTTCGGCACGCGGGTCGAGGCGGCGGGGGGCAAGCTGACCGTGACCTCGATCATCACGAAGGTGATCGCGCTCGGCCTGCGCAAGTTCCCCCAGTTCAACACGTCGGTGGACATGGCGGCCGAGGAGATCGTCCACAAGTCGTACGTGAACGTGGGCATTGCGGTCGACACCGAGCGCGGCCTGCTCGTGCCGGTCCTGCGCGACGTCGACACCAAGTCGATCACGCAGATCTCGGCCGAGATCGCCCAGCTCGCGGAGAAGGCCCGCGCCGGCAAGCTCTCGCTCGAGGAGATGTCGGGCGGCTGCTTCACCATCACGAACCTCGGGGGCATCGGCGGCACGGCCTTCACGCCGATCGTCAACCACCCGGAGGTCGCCATCATGGGCATGTCCCGGTCGGCGATGGAACCGGTGTGGAACGGGACGAGCTTCGAACCGCGGCTCCTGTTGCCGCTGTCGCTCTCGTACGACCACCGGATCATCGACGGCGCCGATGCCATGCGCTTCCTGCGATTCGTCGCCGAGGCACTCGAACAGCCGTTCTTGATGACACTCTGACGGCTCACGTCTCAGGTCTCAAGGCTCAGGTGCACCATCAAGACCTGAGCCCTGAGACGTGTCGGCCGGCTCGGAGAGCCGGCCCTACCCAACTTTCTTATGGCAGACAACACACCACTCGTCGTGCTGGGGGCGGGGCCGGGCGGCCACGCCGCCGCGTTCCTCGCCGCCGACCTCGGCATGCAGGTCGTCCTCATCGACGAGGAGGTCAATCCCGGTGGCGTGTGTACCTATCGCGGGTGCATTCCGTCCAAGGCGCTGCTGCACGTCGCCAAGCTGCTCAGCGAAACCCGCCATGCCTCGGCGTGGGGCATCGACTTCGGTGAGCCCCACATCGACATCGATCGCCTGCGCGCCTTCAAGCAGGGCGTCGTCGATCGCCTGACCGGGGGCCTCGGGCAGCTGACGCGCCAGCGCAAGATCACGTACATCCAGGGCCGCGCCAGCTTCGTCGACGCCCATACGCTCAAGGTCCAGCTCACGCAGGGCGGCGAGCAGGACGTGCGCTTCGAGAAGCTGATCATCGCGACCGGGTCGCGTCCGTCGACGCTGCCCAACGTCCCGGTGAGCAAGGATCGGTTGCTCGACTCGACCAGCGCCCTCGAGATGGCCTCGGTGCCCAAGACGATGCTGGTCATCGGCGGCGGCTACATCGGCCTCGAACTCGGCACGGTCTACGCTGCGCTCGGGACCGAGGTCAGTGTCGTCGAGATGTTCGACCGCATCCTGCCCGGCGCCGATCGCGACCTCGTCAACGTCCTCGCCAAGCGGGTCCGCTCGATCTGCAAGCAGGTGCTGACCAGTACCAAGGTCGTGTCGATGGAGGAGAAGGCCGACGGGGTGCACGTCACCTTCGAGGGCGAGGTCGAGCCGAAGACGCAGGTCTTCGAAAAGGTCCTCGTCTCGATCGGCCGGCGGCCGAACGGCAACATCCCGGGGATCGACTCCACCGGCGTCGAGGTCACGCCGCGCGGCTTCATCACCGTCGACCCGCAGCGCCGCACGACGGTGCCGCACATCTACGCCATCGGCGACGTCGCCGGTGATCCGATGCTGGCGCACAAGGCGACCTACGACGCCAAGATCGCCGTCGAGCACATCGCCGGGCACAAGGTCGCCTTCGAGCCCGCGGCGATTCCGGCCGTGGTCTTCACCGATCCGGAACTCGCCTGGTGCGGCATCACCGAGGCCGAAGCCAAGGAGCAGGGCATCGCCGTCGAGGTGGCCAAGTTCCCCTGGGGCGCCTCGGGCCGTGCCACGACGGTGGATCGCAACGACGGCCTCACCAAGCTCATCCTCGAACCGGGGACCGGGCGCGTGCTCGGCGTCGGCATCGTCGGCGTGCATGCCGGCGAGCTGATTGCCGAAGGTGTGCTGGCCGTCGAGATGGCTGCCACGGCCGCCGATCTGAAGATGACCATCCACGCGCACCCGACGCTCGGCGAGACGGTGATGGAGTCGGCCGAGGTCTACTTCGGCACCGCGACGAACTTCTACAAGCCCAAGAAGTAGGGAAGGACATCGCCCGTGATCGCCATCGTCCTCGCCGCCCTGCTTGCCGTGCAGGGCAGCCCGTTCACGCTCACGAGCCCTGATCTGCCGGCGGGCCAACCGTTGCCCGCCGCGCAGGTGTTCAATGGCTTCGGCTGCACGGGGCCGAACGTGTCGCCCCGCCTGGAGTGGGCGGGGGCGCCCGCGGGCACGAAGAGCTTCGCGGTCACGGTGTACGACCCCGATGCGCCGACCGGCAGCGGGTGGTGGCATTGGGTGGTCTTCAACATTCCGTCGGCCACCACGGTCCTCGAGGCGGGAGCCGGCACACCGGGCGGCAGCAAGGCGCCGAAAGGCGCCGTGCAGAGCCGGACCGACTTCGGCGCGCCAGGCTTCGGCGGCGCCTGCCCGCCGCCGGGTGATCAGCCGCACCGCTACATCTTCACCGTGCATGCGCTGAAGGTGGACAGCCTTCCACTCGACGCCAACGTCCCGGGCGCGATGGTCGGGTACTACCTCACGCAGAACACCATCGCCAAGGCGAGTCTGACCCGCACCTACGGCCGCTAGGGTCGAGGCGCCCGGGCATCCTGCCCCGGAATCCTGATAGGATCCGCCGCACACTCCTGGTGCGCATGGCGGCGAAGTCCCTGGGCCTGAGCGCCCTGTTGCTGGTCACGCTTCTGACGGCGATCTCCGCGCAATCGCGGAGTCGCCCGTCTGCGTCTGCCTCTGCAACCGGCCCCCGCCCCCCGGCCATGGCCGGGGCGCACCTGGCCCGGCCGTCCCCCCGTCGATCGACTCCCGGTTCCCGCCTCCCGACTCCCGATGCCACGGCAGCCACCGCGGTGCTCGGCGAGTTCTGCGTCGACTGCCACGGCAAGGGCAAGCCGAAGGGCGGCGTCAGCGTCGCGCGCCTGCTCGACCACATGACCCCCGAGGGCGTGGCGGCCGAGTGGCAGCACTGGATGGCCATCGCCGATCGGCTCGAGACACGGCAGATGCCCCCCGACGATGCCGACGTGTTCCCGAGCGAGACGCAACGAGCAGAGGCGGTGCGCTGGATCCGGGAGGCCTTCGATCGCTACGACGCCCGCCATGCGGGCGAGCCGGGACGCGTGACGGTGCGTCGTCTCACGAGCGCGGAGTACGGCTATGCGATTCGCGACCTCACGGGCATCGACATCGCGGTCGGCGTCGATGCGTCGAGCGACGCGGTGGGCGGTGAAGGCTTTGCCAACTTCGGCGACGTGCAGTTCGTGCAGGACGCCAGCGTCGAGCGCTACCTGGAAGCCGCACGGCAGGTCGCCGACCATGCGGTGATTGGCGCTGGTCCGCTCGACTTCTATCCCGATCCCGGCAAGACGGGCCTCGAGCTTTCGGCACTCCACCGCATCGAAGCGCTCTACACGACACGCGGGTTCCGCGTGGTGTCCGGCGAAGGCGGACGACCGTTCGGCTTCGATCGTTACGGCAAGGCCCTGTATGCGGCCTGGCACTTCCGGCATCGCGCCGCGCTTGGCGAGCCCTCGGTGACGTTGCGCACGCTGGCCGCGCGCGAGGGCATCACCTCGCGGTTCGCCGAGCACATCTGGGAGGTCGTCAACCGGCAGGGCGCAGGGTACCCCACACGAACGACGATTGAGGGGTGGCAGGCGATGTCGCCACCGGGGGCGGATCGCACGGCGGCCGTCGCGGCGGCCCGTCGCGCATCGGACGCCCTGGTCAAGACGCTCGTCACGTGGCCCAGCTGGTTCTTTGCCCGCGGAGACCTGGCCGCGGGGGGACAGGGCGACGAGAACCCGCTGGTCTTCGACGACACGACGCTCGGCGCGACCCTGACCGCGCGCTACGCCCACTCGCTCAATCGTCGTCCGCTGCGGCCTGCCTCCCGCATCCCGGGACCGTGGACGGTCCACCTGGCAGTCGACGCCCTGCATCGGGCCGGAGACGACGCGCCGGTGGTGATCTGGCGCAACGCCCGGGTCGTCCTGCGCACACCACCGCCCCCGCCGCCAGCCACGCCAGAGCCGGCCGCCGTCGCGCGCGCCCGTGTGCCGGGGCCGATCGTCGAGACCCGGCCACTTCGCTCCGTGCTGCCCGCCGACGTCGTGGCCCGCCTGGGGTTCGGCTCGAGCCCCGATGGGACGCCCCTCGGGCCCGATGACTTCGCGACGCGCGAGGGCACGTCGTTCACGATCGACACGCCGGTCGGCGAGTTCGTCGCCGAGCTCCACATGGAGGCGGAACTCGGACGCGATCGCCAGTCCGTGGTCCGCGTGATGGTGGGCGATACCGCCGCCGGACCGGCGCGCGCGCCCGGGCAACGCGTCTTCCTCGCCGACCCGGCGAGCGACGGCTATCGGACGTTCCGGACCGGGATCGCCGAGTACGTCGCCCTGCTGCCCCCCAACTCGCACGGGGCGGCCAATCCGGCCGACAAGGATCCCGTGCCGGTGCCGTTCGACAACACGTACAACAGTCCCGAGCACGACGCCTTCGTCACGACGGTCAAGTACCAGCGGACCGACGACTTCTTCACCCGCAACATCGTCGACGGCGACGACCGCGCCCGCCTCGAGCACGCCTGGAACGACCTGTTCGGATCGTGGCCCTACCACGATGCATATCTCGGCATGCTGCTGGACCACTTCGGCGTGAAGACGGACCGTCGGACGATCGCCGACATGACGCCGGCACGCGTGGCGGCGCTGCCCGCGGCCGCGCAGCCGCATGTCCGGCAACTGCGGGTGCACCACGACGCGGTCGTGCAGGCGATGCGGCAGGCCGAGCCCGGGCATCTCGCCGACGCGATCGCCTTCGCCGGTCGCGCCTGGCGTCGTCCGGTCACGCCGGCCGAGGCCCGATCGCTGCGCGCGTTCTACCGCGCGTCGCGCACGACGCGGCAACTCGACCACGACGGCGCCCTGCGGGCCCTGCTGGCCCGCATCCTCATGTCGCCGTCGTTCCTCTATCGCCTCGAGGCCTCGCCCGGACTGACCGAGACCCGGCTCGACGACTGGGAGATCGCCAGTCGTCTCAGCTTCTTCCTGTGGTCGTCGATTCCCGACGCCGAGTTGCGCCGCGCGGCGGCAGCCGGCCAACTGCGGACGCGCGCGGCCATCGCGCGTCAGGTGCGTCGCATGACGGGCGATGCGAAGGCGCGCCGGCTGTCGACCGAGTTCTTCGGGCAGTGGCTCGGCTTCTACCACTTCGATCAGTATCGCGGCGTCGACACGGCGCGGTTCCCCGAGTTCACCGACGACGTCAAGCGGGCGATGCTGGACGAGGCCGTCTCGACCTTCGAGTACATCGTCCGCGAGCGCCGGCCGGTGCGCGAGATCCTGCACGCCGACTACGTGTTCGTGAACCGGCCGCTGGCGTCGTTCTACGGGATCGACGTGCCGCTCACGTCCGCGGGACCGGTGCAGCGGGTCGACGGCGCGCGCGCCTTCGACCGCGGCGGCGCGTTGAGGCTGGGCGCCGTGCTGACCACGACCTCGGCGCCGCTGCGCACGAGCCCGGTCAAGCGCGGCGACTGGATCCTGCGCCGCATCCTGGGCACGCCGACGCCACCACCGCCAGCCGATGCCGGCACGCTGCCGGCCGACGACAAGAGCTTCGAGGGCCAGACGCTGCGGCAGCGCCTCGCCCAGCACAAGTCCCGGCCGCAGTGTGCGTCGTGCCATCTGCGGATCGACCCGCTCGGCTTCCCGCTCGAAGGGTTCGATGCCGTCGGACGCCGCCGCACCGCCTACGCCGACGGCAACCCGGTGGACCTCACGGGAGAGTTCCGCGACCGGCGCACCATCGTCGGCGCCGACGGCCTGCTGACGTTCCTCGAGCAGAACGAAACCGCCGTGATGACGACGCTGTCGCGCAAGATGATCGGCTATGCGCTCGGCCGTAATCCGCAGGCGTCCGATCGACGACTGATCGCCGACATGGTGGTCGCCGGAGGCGACGCCTCGTTCACCGATCTCGCCACCGCCGTCGCCACCAGTCGCCAGTTCCGGTTCCGCGCCAGTCGGTCAGCCGGCGCGCCCACTCGCGCGCCGGAGGCCGCCCCCGTGCCGGTCGTCTCCGGCACCACCGCAAGGGCAGTCACCCCATGAGCTCTTCCTCATCGTCGTCTGCGTCGTCGCGCCGCCACTTCCTGCGTGGCGTCGGTGTCGCGCTTGCGCTGCCCTGGCTGGAGTCGATGCCCGCCTTCGCCGGGGCGACGGCGGGTCAGGCCCTCGGCGGCGCCGCGGCAGCGGGCACGGCCGCGACAGGGCCGCCGTTGCGTCTGGGCATCGTGTACTTCTCGAACGGTGTCGAGCCGGCGCACTGGTGGGCGAAGGGCAGGGGGGCCGCGATGGAGCTCGGTCCTGGCCTGACGCCGATGCTGCCGCATCGCGAGGACATGGTCTTTCTCCGCGGCCTCTACAGCCAGAACGCACTGGCGTCCACGAGCCCCCACCTCGGGCGCATGAACCTGCTCTCGGGCGCGCCGGTCAGCCTGGATCCCGACGTCATTCGCGTCGGCACGACGATGGATCAGGTGATCGCTGGCGCCATCGGCGATCGCACCGCCGTGCCCAGCCTGGTGCTGGGCATCGAGCCCAACGAGCTGCGTCTCGAAGACGGGCTGTCGATGGTCTATGGATCCAGCCTGTCGTGGGTCTCGCCGACACGGCCTGCGACCAAGGAGATCTATCCCGCCCGGACCTTCGACCGCCTGGTCGGTGATGGCACGGGACGGGCCCTCGATCGCAGCATCCTCGATGCCGTGCAGGACGAGGCGGCGAGCCTGAAGGGCCGCGTGAGTCGCGACGATCACCACAAGCTCGGCGAGTACTTCGAGGGCATCCGCGACATCGAGACCCGCATCGCGCGCGCCTCGAAGGAGGAGCGTCTCGAGGGGTGGCGTCCCACGCTGAGTCAGCCCGACATGCCCCGGCCGAAGCACGAACTGCCACAGGACGTGCCGGCGCACATGAAGCTGATGCTCGACCTCGTCGTGCTCGCCTTCCAGATGGACAAGACGCGCATCGCCACGGTCATGCTGAACAACGACCTGTCGCAGATGAACTTCAAGTTCGTCGAGGGCGTCTCGGGCGCGCTCCACCTCGATCTCACGCACAACGGGCGCGTGCCGACCAAGGAGGCGATGTACCTGAAGACCAACCAGTTCCACATCGCGCAGTTCGCCTACCTGACCGCACGCATGAAGGCCATCTCCGAGGGCGAGACGACGCTGCTCGACAACTCGATCCTGATGTGCGCGTCGAGCCTGTTCGACGGCGACCTGCACAGCGCCGAGCAGTTGCCGGTGCTGCTCACCGGCAAGGGCCGCGGCTCGCTGCAGACCGGTCGCATCCTCGACTACATGGACAAGGGGGATGCCCACCGCAAGGTGTGCAGCCTGCACCTGTCGTTGATGGACCGCATGGGCGTGCGTCTGGACGGCTTCGGCGACGCCACCACGCGCCTCGAGGACCTCTGACGCCACACGCAGGCGCGGGACTGTGTCCCGCGCGCAGGCATCACTGACCGCCGGACAAGTCCGGCGGCTACCGGTCCGGCGGCTACACTGGGGCGCATGAGTTCGCTGCTTCCTCCCGACCGTCAGCTCGGCGTCATCGGCGCCGGTGTCATGGGCCGCACGCTCCTCCGCGGCTTGTTCGACGCGCAGTTGCTCCAGCCATCGCAGGCCTGGGCCTCTGCGCACTCTCAGGCCAGCTGTGACGAGGTGACGTCGGAGCTCGGCATCCCGTGCTTCCCCGGCGCGGCCACCGACCTGGGGCTCGGTCTCGCCCAGGAGGGGGGGCTCGAGCGCCGCCTGCTCGACACCGATGTCGTCCTGATCTGCGTCAAGCCGAAACAGGCCGCCGACGTTGTCGACGCCCTGGCGCGCAACGGCGTGCGTCGGGACACGTTGCTCGTCTCGATTCTCGCCGGCGTCACCACCTCGCGACTCGAGCAGCTGCTCGATCTGTCCAATCCCTGGGTGCGCGCGATGCCGAACACCCCCTGCGTGGTCGGCGCCGGCATGACCGTCGTGGCCGGCGGCACGCACGCCGCGACCGCGCATCTGGACCTCGCGCAGCGCATCTTCGCGTCGGTGGGCCAGTGCCGCATCGTCGACGAGGCGTACTGCAATGCCGTCACCGCGCTGAGCGGCAGTGGCCCCGCCTACATGTACCTGATGATGGAAGCGATGGCCGATGCCGGCGTGCGCGTGGGCCTGCCGCGCGACCTCGCGCTGCAGCTCGTGGCGCAGACCATGCTCGGCTCCGCCCGCATGGTCCTCGAGACCGGCCGGCATCCCGCCTCGCTGCGCGACGACGTGACGACGCCGGCGGGCTGCACCATCGGCGGCGTCCTGATGCTCGAGGACGGCAAGATCCGCTCGGTGCTCGCTCGCGCCGTCGAGGAAGCCACACGTATCGTCGAGCAGCTGGGGAAGACGGCGAAGGCGAAGGCCGACTGATGGCACCCGGCTCCGGGCACCGCGGTGCTACCATCGGGCGCATGACCAGACTCCTGACGTTCTGCGCCATCGCCAGCCTCGGCGTGGCGACGGTGGCGGCCCAGGGTCCGGCCCCTGCACCTGCCCAGGCGCCCGCCGCGCCCGCGCAGTACTCGGCAGACCTGAAGGTGGGCGACGTGGCGCCGGCCTTCTCGCTGCCCGGATCCGACGGCAAGACGCACACGCTGGCGGAGTACAAGGGCAAGACCGTGGTGCTCGCCTGGTTCCCCAAGGCCTTCACCGGTGGTTGAACGGCCGAATGCAAGTCGCTCCGTGAGAGCGGCCCGATTCTGAAGACCTACGACATCGCCTACTTCATGGCGAGCGTCGATTCGCTCGACGACAACACCAAGTTCGCGCAGATGCACGAGGCGGACTTCCCGATCCTCGCCGACCCGTCCAAGGCCACCGCGAAGGCCTACGGCGTGATCCGCCTGGACCGCCCGCCCGAACAGCAGTTCGCCGCACGCTGGACCTTCTTCATCGGTCCCGACGGTCGCATCCGCCACATCGAGAAGAACCCGACGACGGCCACCGCCGGACAGGTGATGCTCAAGAACCTCGAAGAGCTCGGGGTCAAGAAGAAGTAGCGAGTCAGGGCTGGGTAGGGCCGGCTCTCCGAGCCGGCCGTCAGCATCGGCATCACTGTCGATGACGGCCCGTTCGGAGAACGGGCCCTACCCCCGTTGATGACGGCCCGTTCGGAGAACGGGCCCTACCCACGTCGACGGCTACAGATACGCGGTCGCGATCAGCCAGAGGCACGCGAACACCAGGATCGCCGTCATGATCTGGTCGAACACCTCCGGCTGGACGCGGGCGATGAAGAAGCGGCCCGCGTACACGCCCAGGGCCACCAGGGGGCAGAACGCCAGCGACCACAGCAGCGCCGGGATGGTCACGACCCCCGCCATGAGCGATCCGGGAATCTTGAGCGTGTTGATCACGGCGAAGAACAGCGTCGTGATGCCCATGAACATCACCGGCGAGATCGGCTGCAGCAGCAGGTAGGACGTGATCGGCGGGCCCCCGGCGTTGAGCATCCCCGAGCTGACCCCTGACAGCAGCCCCGCGAGCGGGGCGTGCCACGGCCTGCGCCGGTAGTGTTCGCGGCCACGCCAGTGGCTCAGGATCTTGTAGCCCACCACCACGAGTCCGGCGAGGCCGAGT
This sequence comes from Luteitalea sp., assembly GCF_022842525.1. NCBI lineage: Bacteria > Pseudomonadati > Acidobacteriota > Vicinamibacteria > Vicinamibacterales > Vicinamibacteraceae > Luteitalea > Luteitalea sp. Next base: position 2,433 of record NZ_JALHPM010000180.1, on the reverse strand, counting down.
CCGACACGAAGCGACCGGTCGGGCAGCCCGCGTAGCAGCGACAGGCCGATCAGCACGCCCACCACGCCGGCCGGGATCAGCGCCCGCGTGTGCGTGCGATCCCAGAGGCGCCAGTACGTGTACATCGCGAACGCGTCGCCGACCATGAGCATCGGCGTGGCGAGGGCGACCGCCGTGGCGACGCTGCCGCGCTGCGTCAGCATCAACGTCGCCAGCATCGTGGGGAGCGGCCCGCCGAGGCCGCCCTTCGACAGGCCGATGAGCACGGCCGCAGCGGCCAGCGTCGTGTAGTCGTGTCCGGACCCGAACGTCACGAGGCCGCCTCGATCTGCCGGCGTGCCTCGAGGAACACGTCGGCCAGCATCGCGTCGGTCAGGCGTCCGGTGTGCGTGTTCTGGCGCGACGGATGGTACGACTGGAGCACGCGCGGGGTGCTGCCGTCGACGAGGTGTCCATGGGCGAAGGGCGCCGCGGGCAGCGTGACGCCCTGCCGCGCCATCAGCCGGCGCCACGCGTCGTAGGCGATGCGGCCCAGCACCACGACCAGGCGGACGTCCGGCAGCGCAGCGAGCTCTGCCTCGAGATGGGCGAGGCAGGTGTCGACCTCGTCACGCGTGGGGGTGTTGTCCGGTGGCGCACATCGCACGGCGGCGGCGATGTACGCATCTGTGAGCGCCAGGCCATCGTCGGGTCGCTGCGAGGTGGCGCGGTTGGTGAATCCGCCGGCCATCATCGCGCGCATCAGGAAGTCGCCCGAGGCATTGACGCCATCGCCGGTGAAGACCCGCCCCGTGCGGTTGGCGCCATGGGCGGCGGGGGCGAGGCCGAGCACCAGCAGCCGGGCGCGGGCGTCGCCATACCCGGGGACGGGCCGTGCCCAGTAGGTCTCGTCGCGGAACGCGGCGCGTCGGGTCTGCGCGATGGCGGTGCAGTAGGTCCGCAGGCGCGGGCAGGCCTCACACGCGATGATGCGTGCGTGCGTTGCGGCCAGACGCCGGGGCAGGGGAGTCTGCGCTGGATACGCCCGGCCCATGCGCGAGTGGCGCTAGCGGCAGCCGCCGGCGGCCTGGGCGGCGAGGCTGTCGGCCTGCTCGTGCGCGTGGTACGAACTGCGCACGAGGGGGCCCGCCTCCACGTGCCCGAAGCCGAGCCCGAGGGCGATGGTCTTGAGCTCGCGGAATTCGTCGGGGGTGTAGTAGCGCACCATCTCGAGATGCGACTCGGTCGGGCGCAGATACTGGCCCAGCGTGAGGATGTCCACGCCGACGGTGCGCAGGTCGCGGAACACCTCGACCAGCTCGGCCTTCTCCTCGCCGAGGCCGACCATCAGGCCCGTCTTCGTGGGGATCGACGGCGCGTACGCCTTGGCGCGCTGGAGCAGTTCGAGCGTGCGGCGGTACTTGCCGCCACTGCGCGCCTTGCGGTAGAGGCGCGGCACCGTCTCCGTGTTGTGGTTCAGCACGTCCGGGCGGGCATCGAGCACCGTGTGGAGCTGGTCGGCCTTGCCCTGGAAATCGGGAATCAGCACTTCGATGCGGCAGGCGGGCGAGAACTCGCGGGTCCGGCGAATCGTCTCGGCAAAGATGCCGGAGCCGCCATCGGGCTGGTCGTCCCGGTCCACGGACGTGATCACCACGTAGTTGAGGCCGAGGACCTTGACCGCATCGGCGACGCGGCGGGGTTCATCGAGGTCCAGCGTCGCCGGCTTGCCATGCGCGACGGCGCAGTAGCCGCAGGCGCGCGTGCACACGTCGCCCAGGATCATGAACGTCGCCGTGCCGTGATGCCAGCACTCGCCGATGTTCGGGCAGCGGGCTTCCTCGCAGACGGTGTTCAGGCCGAGGCCCCGCATCAGTTTGGTGAGGCGGAGGTAGTTCTCGGACCCCGGCGCCTTCACCTTCAGCCACTCGGGCTTGGGCTGGCGCGGGCGAATGACGTGCAGGGGGGCAACTGTGCTCATGAGGGAGAGGGCCACCCGCGGCCCACTCGATGATCCTAGCACGCAGGTCAGTCCTGTCTGGCGGGCACCGCGGCCTCGTCGCCGAGCAGCCCGCGCACACAGCGGAGGAGCTCTTCGGGGCGCCAGGGCTTCTGCAGGAAGACGGTCTGCGCCGACGCGGTCAGGTCGGCGGCTTCCTCGGCGGTGTACCCGCTCGTGAGCACGATCGGCAGGTCCGGCCGCTGCTGCCGCATGGCCTCCAGGACGGCCCGCCCCTGAATGCCGGGCAGCGTCAGGTCGAGGACCACCAGATCGAACGCGGCCGGTCGCTCGGCGAACACGGCGAGGGCGTCTTCGCCGGTCGAGACCTCCGTGACCTCCCGTCCGGCCCGGCGCAGGGCGACGCGCGCCACATCCCGCACCAGCCGCTCGTCGTCCACGACGAGGATGTGCGGCGGCGCCAGCCCGGCGACGGCGCCTCGCCCGACGGGCGC
>NZ_JALHPM010000179.1:0-12808 GCF_022842525.1 Luteitalea sp. | reverse complement strand
GCGTGCGACGCCGGATGTCCACCGCCTCGCGCAGCAGGCGCTGTGCCTCGGCGTAGTTGCCCTCCACGAGCCGCAGGCGCGCCAGCGAGACGAGCGTGTCGCCGAGGGCGCCGGCCGCATCGGGGTCGGCGCCGAGCGTGCGCGACATCTCCAGCGCCTCCTGCAGCGCCCGCTGCGCCGCCGCCAGTTCCCCACGCTCGACGTTCACGTAGCCGAGGTCCTCGAGCGTCGACGCCAGCGTCGGATGCGGCGCCATCAACCGTGGACGACGCAACGTGAGCGCCTGCTCGAGCAGGGCGGCGGCGCGGCCGTGATCGCCCTGCGCCAGGGCCAGCGTGGCGCGGGCGTGCAGGGACGACGCCCACTCGAGTTCCTGCCCGGCGACGTCCTGGTGCCGGGCGATGGCCGCATCGAGCAGGGGGACCGCCTCGGTGTACGCGCCGAGGCCGCGATAGACGTCCCCGATGACGCGCATCATCGTGCCCTGCAGCGGCGGGTCGCCGGCGAGTTCGCGCTCGATGCGCCGCGCGCCGCGGGCCAGCAACTGACGCGCCGAGATGTCCTGCCCGTAGGCCTGGTCGGGTTCGGCCGACTCGAACAGCTCCGTGAGGAACGCGGTGACCTGCGCGGCCTTGGCCGCCTCGGCGCGGGCACGGTCGCGTTCGCGCGCCACCTGCACCGTGTAGATGGCCGTCATCGCCACGAGCAGCAGGGCCGCGGCGGCCGCGGCCACGACCGCCGCGCGGTGGCGACGCACGAACTTGCCGGCCCGATAGCGCCACGTGGCCGGGCGCGCCAGCACGGGCACGCCATCGAGATAGCGCCGTACGTCCTCGGCGAGTTGCTCGACCGACTGATAGCGCCGATCGGGTTCGACCTCGATCGCCTTGAGCGCGATCGTGTCCAGGTCGGCGCCCGCCCCGAGTTTGGCCGCCGCCGCCGATCGACGCGCGACCGACGAGGGCGTGCTGACCGGCGCTCCCACGAGGAACTGGTGGAACTCGGCGGCCGACCCGGTGCGCACCTGGCGCGGCCGCGTCCCGGCGAGCAGTTCGTAAAGGACGACGCCCAGCGAGAAGACGTCGGTACGGGTGTCGACATCGGCCTCGCCCAGGGCCCCGGCCTGCTCGGGACTCATGTAGTCGGGCGTGCCCACGAGCACGCCGACGCGGGTCAACGTCGGGCCCGACGGCGCGTCGCCGATGGCCTTGGCGATCCCGAAGTCGATGGCCTTGAGCACGGGCTGCCCGTCCTGATCGGCCACCAGCAGGTTGGACGGCTTGAGGTCGCGGTGGACGATGCCCTTCAGGTGCGCGTGGCGGACGGCGTCGCACGCCTGCAGGAACAGCTCGAGGCGCGCCCGCAGCGGCAGGGCCCGCGACCAGACGTACTCGGTGACGGGCACCCCGCGCACGAGGTCCATGACGAAGTACGGCCCGTGCACGGAGTCGCCCGCATCGAGGATGCGCGCGATGTGCGGGTGGTCCATGCGCGCCAGCGTCTCGCGCTCCGCCTCGAATCGTGCGATGACGTGCAGGGACGCCGCCTCGGCGCGAATCAGCTTGAGCGCCACCTCGCGGTGCATCGGCGTCGTCTGCTCGGCGCGATAGACGATGCCCATCCCGCCGAGGCCGAGCACCTCGCGCAGCTCGTAGGGGCCGAGGCTGAACGGCAGGGTGGGCGACGACGCGCCACTGCGCATGCCGCCTGTGGGGAACCCGTCGGACCCGCTCCACGACGGCTCCGCCGCCATCGCCGTGGTCTCGAGCCCGGTAGCGTCGGGGCGCGTCTCCATGGATGGCCTGATGGTACCAGCGACGTCAGCTGGACGGCACGATGGGGGTCGACGCGATGAAGGCACCGGTCGTGCCGCTGTCGCCGACATACGTCACGGTGATGGCGACCCGCTCGGCCAGCACGCGCGCCGGCCGGTCGTCGCGGACCGTGATGACGCGCGACGACGCCGTCGCTCCCGCCGCGAGGCGGTTGACCGGCCACGCATCCTCGATGGTGGCCTGCAGCACCGTATCGGCCCCGCGCGAGAACTGCAGCGGCACGGTGCGGAGGATCGCGCCGGTCTGGCCGCCCACCTCGCGCACGGTGACGGTGACGGCGTAGACGTCCGCCGTCGGCCCCTGGGTGACGGTGGCCGACAAGGTCCCGGGGGTGATGTCGGCTGGCAGCCGCGATGGCTGGGTCGGGGAGTCACTCGAGCGACCGCACGCCGCGCACAGCACTGCCGCGAGGAGGATACGGAGCCGCATCGCGTCACTCTACCATCGGCACACGTCGCCTGATCGCTCACCGTCTGCTGCGGCTCGCGCGCCACGGCTGAGCCTCGTCTCCGCACGGCATGACGACGACGTGGCCTTGTGATAGAACGGGCGGCAGTCATGCCGACTTGCCCCCAGACGCGTCTCTCATCGCTTACCTGTGCGTGGCTCCTGATCGGCACCGCGTCGGTGTCGGCGCAGCCCATCAGTTTGCCGGCCCAGCTCCTGACGCCGCCCGGGGGACGGAGCATGTCGTTCGGCACCAGCGTCGCCATCTCGGGCACGACGCTGGTGGTGGGCGACCCTGGCGACCAGCAGCGTGGGGCGGCGTTCGTCTACGAGTGGCGACAGGACGTGTGGACCCTCGTCACGAGACTGACCGCAGCCGACGCCCTGCCCGGCGATGCGTTCGGCGCCGCCGTCGCCATCGACGACACGACGATCGTCGTCGGCGCGCCGGGAGATGACGTGACGCGCGACGCCGCAGGCGGCATCACGCAGACGGTCTCGAACAAGGGCGCGGCGTACGTCTTTCGGCGCACCGCCGCCGGCTGGACGCAGCAGGCGCGCCTCGATCGGTCGACCGTGAACGGCGTCGGCGCCGATCCGATCCTCCCGGTCGAGGAGGACCGTTTCGGCGCCACGGTCGCCGTGGACGGCGACGTCGTCATGGTGGGCGCACCGCAGTGGGACGAGCCGTTCTTTCGCGCACTGGACTCCGGCGGCGTGTTCGTCTACGAGCGGGCGGATGCACGGTGGACGTTTGCCACTGTGGTGGTCACTCGCGCCTTCGGACGGCCGACGTCGTTCATGCGTCTGGGGACGACACTGGCCGGCGCCGACGGCGTCTTCGTGGCTGGCGGCGGGGAGGCTGGGGGGGGCAACGTGGTGCGGCTCGTGCGGGGGACGCTGCCGGTGCCCTGGCAGGCCATCGCCAGCCTGCCGACATGGTTCGACGAGCGGTTCGGTCCCGTGGATGACAGCGGCCTGCGCGCCAGCTTCGGCGAGATCGTCAGTCTGTTGTCGCAGGGCAGCGGCGTCTTGATGACCGAGATCGCATCGCAGCGCCTGGTGACCGCGACCGGGGAGGTCTCCACCCTCGGTCCCCTGCCAGCGGCCACCAGCCGTGTCTTCGAGACACCGACGACGTTCGTGTCCGCGGTGGGTGGCAAGCAGGTCTTCACCGGCGACCTCGCGGGCACTTTCACGTTCCTGGCCGGCAATCCGACCCTCGGGTTGATGGATGGCACGGGCACGACGGCCGGCTTCGGCATCATCGGCGCCATCGCCCCGGACGGCCAAGGCAACTACTACGTGGCCGACCTCGGCGCCATCCGCAAGGTGAGCGACGCGGGGGTGGTGACGACGGTGGCCGGGTTGCCCGGCGTGGTCGGCGCCGAGGACGGTCCCCCGGGCGTCGGCCGACTCGGCACGGCGCAATCGCTGGTCTTCGACCCGGCGTCGCAGACCCTGTACATCGCCGATCGGAGCGCGCTGCGGGCGATGGCCCCCGACGGCACGCTCTCCACCATCGCTGGCAATGCCGACATCTCTGGCACGACCGATGGTCTCGGCACGCAGGCGCGCTTCACGGCGCCCGGATCGCTGACGCGCGCGCCCGACGGGACGCTCGTGATGGTCGACGGATTGACCATCCGGCGCGTGACGACCACCGGCCAGGTGTCGACGATCGCCGGCCAGAGCGGCACCGCCACCATCGTCGATGGCGCAGGCGGCGTCGCCCGCTTCGGACGCCCGACGACGCTGACGGTGGCGCCGGACGGCACGCTGTTCGTGGCCGACACCTCGCTGGTGCGACGGGTGGATGTCGACGGCACCGTGACCACATTGGCGGGGACCTTGAGGGCGGCGCCGGGCAACGTGGGAACCACGATGAATCGGGTGGCGCTCGGTGCGGGGTCTGCCGCCGTGGCGTTGCCCGACGGCGACGCCCCGCTTCGCCCGGCCGGCGAAGACGCCGGCGTGATCTGGGTGTCATCGACGTCCGACGCCACCGCGAGCGCGCTGCCCGCCTATCCGCCGACCGGCGCCCGCGCCTTCGGCACGGCCGTGGCCTTCGTCGGCGACCTGCTGTTCGCATCGTCCGAAGGCGTCATCGGCGGCGCGCCCATCACTGCGCTGCGCCGTGCCGGGGACCGCTGGCGTCCAACCGTCCAGTTCGTGCCAGAGGGCGGCAGCGTGACGGGCTTCGGTCGCATCCTGGCGGGTTCGGGCCGTTTCCTGGCCGCCGCGACGACCGGCACCAGCCTGGCCAGTACCGGCGTGGTCTTCGTCTTCGACCTCGACCGTCTGGACCTCGACGACGATGGTCTGCCCGATCGGTGGGAGGAGCGCTACGGACTCGACCCGACGGTCTCCACCGGCGCGGACGGCGCCGACGGCGATCCCGACGGCGACGGTGTGACCAACGCCAGCGAACTCGTGGCGCACACGCACCCGCGCGGCGATCCGGGGGCCACGCGCTACTTCGCGGAAGGCGCGCGATCGGACTTCTTCGCCACCACCTTCTCGATCGCCAATCCCGCGACGACGGCCGCCGAGGTGCTGCTGCGCTATGCGAGCGGGGACGGCTCGCTCGCCAGCACGCCCGTGACCGTGCCGGGACGCCAGAGCCGGACCGTCGCCGTGCCGCTCTCCGATGTGCGTGAGTTCGCCACGCGCGTCGAAAGCGACCGCCCCGTCGTGGTGGATCGCCTGATGTCGTGGGACACCGACACCTCCTACGGGTCACATGGCGAGCGCGCCCTCGCGGCCCCCTCCACCACCTGGTACTTCGCCGAAGGGGCCACGCACAGCGGATTCTCCCTGTTCTATCTGCTCTACAACCCGTCGGCGACCACCGCCTCGGTGACCGTGCGGTATCTGCGCGGGACGGGTGCCCCGCTGGACAAGATCTACGAGGTCGCCCCCGGCCAGCGCTTCAACATCTGGGTGAACCTCGAGACGTTCGATGATCAGGCGCTCCTGGCCGCCGCCGACGTCTCGGCGCGCATCACGGTGGGCAACGGCGTGCCGATCATCGCCGAGCGCGCCATGTATCGCACCACGCCGGGCGTGCCGTCCGAGACGCCCGGCGCCCTCTTCGCCGCAGGCCACGAAAGTGCCGGCATCGCCGCACCTGCGAGCGCGTGGTTCTTCGCCGAGGGCGCGACCAACGAGTTCTTCGACATGTTCGTGCTGCTGGCCAATCCCGCCGACGCGATCAGCACGGTCCGTGCGCGCTTCCTTCTCGGCGACGGCCGGGTGTTCACGAAGGACTATGTCCTCCAGCCGAACAGCCGCTTCAACATCTGGGTCGATCAGGAGACGTTCGACGGCGTCCCCGGCACGCCGCTCGCCTCGGTCGGTGAGGTCTCGGCGACCATCGAGGTGATCGACGGGCCGGCGATCGTGGCCGAACGCGCGATGTGGTGGCCCGGCCCCACGGCGGCCACCTGGGTGGAGGCGCACAACAGCCCCGGGGCGACGACGGCGGCAGCCGGATGGGTGGCGGCCGCGGGTCATGTAGACGTCGGCATCGACACCTACTACCTCCTGGCCAACCCTGGTGACACCACCGCGGCGGTCACCGTCACGCTGCTGTTCGGCGATGGTACGCCCGCCGCTGCGCAGACCTACACGGTCGCGCCGCGGAGCCGGTTCACCGTGCATGTGCGCAGCGAGTTCCCGACGGCGGTCGGCCGGCACTTCAGTGCCGACGTCACCACGGAGCCGTCGACGCCGATCGTGGTCGAGTGGGCCATCTATCGTGACGCGCTCGGCCAACAGTGGGGCGCGGGTGCCAATGCCCTCGCGACGCCCTGGCCATGACCATCGCCGCCACACTTGGATAGGTCGCGAGGGGCGCGCCGTATGCACGCTGCCGCCCCCGCGGTGAATGCCGATGGCCTCAGGAGAGGACTCGATCCACCTCGAGCCTGACGCATGCGATGCAGGGCGATCGCGAGCGCTGTCTCGACGCCGGCATGACCGACTACGTCACCACACCCATCGCTCCGGCAGCCATCGCCGCAGTCATCTCCCGATGGGGCCCTGAGCCCGCGGCGCGCGTCAGCGCCTGAGTCGCGCCGAGGTCGCTCCAGTAGAGAGGTCCACGCGACGCCTCACCAGCGGTCGCGTCGAACCGCAGGTGACTTCGATCACCACCCCGCTTGACGACGGCCGAGGTTCGACATAGTGTTCAAGCGGACGCTTGAATACTTGACCATGGCCGACGTTCCCTTCAAGCAGCTCGCCTACGAGCAGGTCGCCCGGGTGGGCAAGGCGATCGCCAGCCCGATCCGGCTCGAGATCCTCGACCTGCTCGCCCAGGCCCCCAGCACGGTGGAGCGCCTCGCGGCGGCCATCGGCCACAGCGTCGCCAACACGTCACAGCATCTGCAGGTCCTGCGCCAGTGCCGCCTCGTCACCACCGAGAAGGCAGGGACATTCGTCACCTACCGTCTCGCCGGCGACGCCGTCGGGCCGTTCCTGCTGCAGGTGCGCACGCTCGCGCACGCGCGGCTGACCGAACTCGCGCAGTTGCGCCAGGACGTCCTGGCGCGGCGTGGGGCCCTCGAAGGCGTCGACAGCAAGGCCCTCGTCGCACGGGTCAGGCGCGGCGAGGTGACGGTGATCGACGTCCGCCCGTCGCCGGAGTACGCCGCCGGCCACATCGCCGGCGCCATCTCCATCCCGCTCGCGGACCTGCGACGTCGTCTGCGGCGGCTGCCGAAGGACCGCGAGATCGTCGCCTACTGTCGTGGCCCGTACTGCGTGATGGCCCTCGATGCCGTCACCCTGCTCCGGACGCACGGGCGGACGGCCCACCACCTCGAATACGGCGTCGCGGAATGGCAGGCCCTGGGCGGACGCGTCGTCGTCGGGGACGCCCCTGCCTCCAGCCGCTAGGCGTCGCCGGCTCCCTGTGCCAGACACCACACCACTGCTCGCGCATCCGCTCGATGCGCCGTCGATGTTCCGGCCCGCCGATCTCATGCAGGCCGTGCGCGAGGCGCGCGGCCTGACCGACGCGCCCGTGCCGACGGTGTGTGTACTCGACTTCGACGGGGATCTGTCGGATGGCCTGATGCACGGCCCCAACGTGGCCCCGGTGCAGACCTGGGCGTGCTTTCACACCCAGATGCTCGGCGTGACGCTCGATGGCCGTCACTGCGGCGTGGTGCCACGAACGATCGGTGGTCCATACGCCGTGCTGATTGCCGAGCAACTGCACGCGGCTGGCGCGCGGGTCATCCTCGGCCTCACGTCGGCGGGACGCGTGGCCCCCGCGCTGCCCCTGCCCTGCATCGTCGTGGCTGACCGCGCGGTGCGCGATGAGGGCACGTCCCTGCACTACCTGCCGGCGAGTGAGACGGTGCAGACCCCGACGCCTGACCTGGTGGACCGCCTCGTCCGGGCGCTCGACTCGGTGGCCCCGGTGCGACGCGGGTGCGTCTGGACGACCGATGCCCCGTACCGCGAAACCGAGGCACAGATTCGACGCTGGGCCGACGCCGACGTCCTCGCCGTCGAGATGCAGGCCGCGTCGCTCTTCGCGTTCGGCACGGCGCGCGCGGCGCAGGTCGGTGTGGTCGCGCTGGTCAGCAACAGCACCGACCACACGGGCGACCAGTTCGATACCGGAGAGCACGCCTATCGGCAGCGCGTGCTCTCCGCCGTCGTGCGGGCCGCGCACGACTTCATCGCCGCCGCGGACGCGACGGCCTGTCACGAGGCCGGCACGGCCGGGCCTCCGGGAACCTGACGCCGTGGATCGACGGGCACACTGGGACAAGGTCTATCTCACGAAGGGTGAGCGCGACGTCAGTTGGTTCGAGGACGTGCCGGCGCGCTCGATCGAGATGCTCGAGGCGGCCGGATTGACTCCGGCGACCTGCGTGCTGGACGTGGGCGGCGGTGAATCCCATCTCGTCGACCACTTGCTGGCGCGAGGCCTGCGCTGCCTGGCGGTGCTCGACGTGTCGGCCGCGGCGCTCGAGCGAGCACGCGGTCGGCTGGGGCCGGCGGCGTCCGACGTGCAGTGGATCGTCGCCGATGTCGCGGGGGCGTGGTCGGCGTCGTCCGTCGACATCTGGCACGACCGCGCGGTGTTCCACTTCCTGACGACGCCGCAGGACCGGGCCCACTATCGCGCGCACCTGATGGGCACGCTCAAGCGCGGCGGCTCCGCCATCATGGCGACGTTCGGCCCGGACGGGCCGCAGACGTGCAGCGGCCTTCCGGTGATGCGGTACTCCCCCGAGTCGCTGGCGCAGGAGCTCGGCCCCGCGTTCGCTCTGGCCGAGTCACGGGCCTGGGTCCACACGACGCCGTGGGGCGCGACGCAGTCGTTCCAGTACGCCCGATTGACCCGCATCGTTTAGGCCGACGGCGCGCCACGCGCGGGCGACTGGTCGTGCCAGGCCAGCCGCCAGATCGTCTGCTGCCCATGGCGTGAGCGCACCTGCACGCGACCGAGGACGACCAGCCCCTGCGCCGAGGCCAGCGTCTCGAAGCGGTCCGGGCACTGACTGGTGCTGCACACGAGCCGATCGCCGCGGCGGCCCTCGAGCCGCGCCAGGAACGCCAGAATCAGATTGGTGCCCACCCCGGCGAGGACGACGGTGGCAGGCGCCGAGGGCAGGGTCATGCGGAGGATATCGGCGCGCTCGGTCCGATACCTGCCGTGGTACCTGGGCGTGCGTTCGAGCAGGGCGGCGAGTTCGGCGACGAGGCGCGGACGCTTGTCCACGAAGACCACGGTCGCGCCCGGGTGGCGGTCCATGGCCACACAGCCGATCTGACCACCGTCGCAGCAGAGATCCCAGAGCGGCCGCGTCGGGTCGAGGCCGTCGAGCAGGGCATCGACGCGCGGCGAGCTCCGACGAGCCACGTGCCCGTCGACCGTCTCCTCATCCAGCGCCAGGCCCTGTCGTGTGCGCGTCTCGTGCATCGCCCAGCCTCGAGCCTATCACCGTGAGGCGACCTGCCGGGGCCGGCTCGCGAGGATGTACTGGGTCGCGGGTCGCGTCCCGATGTCGTCGACGACGAAGCCCGCCGCTTCGAGGGCGGCACGCCACCGTCGCCGGTTCTGCGACGAGCTCCAGAACCCGTGCCCGTGCAGCGCCCAGGGCATGGCCACCGCCACCCAGCCGTCGCTGTTGAGGCTCACGATCAACAGCTGTCCGCCCGGGCGCAGCACGCGTGCCGTCTCGCGCAGGGTCGCCTCGATGCCGGGCCACGGCAGGTGATCGATGGCCGCCACGCTGAACGCCGCGTCGAACCGACCCGCCGCGAAGGGCAACGTCCGCATGTCGGCGACGCTGACCTGCACGCGGGCATCGACACCAGCGGCGCGCACGTTGCGCATCAGGCGATCCGGCGAGTTGTCGTCGATGCCGTAGTAGCCGCGATAGGCGTCGAGGGCAACGACCGTGGCCTGCGGTCTGGCGCGCAGGAACCCCACTGTGGCGCGCCCCGACCCCGCGCCGAGTTCGAGCACCTCGCCCGTGCCGGCCGGCAGGAACGCGTGCGTCACGAGCCGCTGCGGCGAGGCGATCTGCACGGCGTAGTGCATCGCCACGGTCCCGGCCAGCCCCCACGCGGCCACGAGGCCGAAGCCGATGGTCGCCCCTCGCCGCCACCCGAGACGCCAGGCGACGATGGCCAGCACACCGCCCAGGAGGCTGACGAGTGGATGTCCCCAGCGGAGGGGCCAGGCGTAGTCGAAGTCGTAGGTGAACATGGGCGGCAGCATGCGGCGTGCCGCCTGAACGCCCGCTGAAGGCGTTGTTCAGGCCCCGTTCAGGTCAGCTCGCGCTATAACGACAGCTGTGCGAGTGCTGGTGGCGGAAGATGAGCGGGCGCTGGCCGATCAGCTCGACACGGCCCTCGGCCGGGCCGGCTACGCGGTGGACCGTGCGGCCGATGGTCCGTCGGCGGACCTCCTCGTGCGCACGGAGCGCTACGACGCCATCCTGCTCGACCTCGGGTTGCCCGGCGTGGACGGCCTGACGCTGCTGCGCACCTGGCGCGACGCCGGCATCGTCGTGCCGGTGCTCGTGCTGACCGCGCGCGGCAGCTGGACCGAGCGCGTGCTCGGCATCGACAGCGGGGCCGACGACTACCTCTCGAAGCCCTATCGCCTCGAGGAAGTGCTGGCGCGCGTGCGGGCCCTGATCCGCCGCGCGCACGGACACGCCCACCCGGAGTTGCAGTCCGGTGAGGTCAGGCTCGACCCACGCCACACGCGTGTCACCGTGCGGGGCGTCGACGTGACGCTGACGAGTCACGAGTACCGCACCCTCGCCTGCCTGATGCATCACGCCGGCCGCGTCGTCTCGCGGCACGCGCTCGTCGAGCACATCTACGCCCAGGATCGCGACCGCGATTCCAACACGCTCGAGGTGTTCGTCGCCCGACTCCGTCGCAAGCTGGGCGCCTCGGTCATCGAGACGGTACGCGGCGTGGGCTACCGGATGGCTGACGCGCCTGGGTCTCCGGAGCCGGACGCGTGAAGTCCGCGCGCTCGTTCCGATCGCAGCTGATCGCCGGCTCGCTCTTGTGGACCCTCGGCGTGATGCTGGTGGTCTCGGTGCTGCTGATCGTCTTCCTCGCCACGCACCCGCAGCCGCACTTTGCACTGCTGTCGTGGTTCCTGTCGATCCCCCTCACCCTCAGCCTCGTCGTCGGCCTGGCCTGTCTGGGCCTGGGCGCGCGCGTGATCTGGCGCAGCCTGCGGGCGATGGACCGGCTGCACGTCGATCTGGCAGACGTCCACGCCGGCACCACGGCACGTCTCAGCGGGACGTATCCTGCCGAGGTCCAGCCACTGGTCACCGATCTCAACGCGCTGCTGACGGCCCGCGACGAGCGGGTGATCCGCGCCGCGGCACGAGCCGCGGACATGGCGCACGGCCTGAAGACGCCGCTGGCGGTGCTGGCCCGCGATGCCGATCTCGTCGCCGCGCAGGATCCGGCGCTGGCCGTCTCACTCGGCGCGCAGGTCTCCCGCATGGCGCGCCAGATCGACCATCACCTGTCACAGGCGCGCATGGTCGCCGCCGGTACCGCGGCCGGCCTGCGTGCACCGCTCGTCCCGGCCGTCAGTGGCCTCTTCCGGGCGCTCGAGCGGCTGCACGCCGACCGTCGGATCGCCCTGGCTCGGGACATCGCCGACGATCACGCCGTCCGGTGTGCCCCCGAAGACCTCGACGAGATGCTCGGCAACCTGCTCGACAACGCATGCACCTGGTGTCGCAGCCGCGTGCACGTGGCGTCGACGCTCGTGGACGCGCAACTGATTGTGACGGTGGACGACGACGGGGATGGGGTGGAGGCGTCGATGGTGCCGCGGGTGCTGCAGCGCGGTGGCCGCGCCGACGAGCGGGTGCCGGGCACTGGCCTGGGCCTGGCCATCGTGCAGGACCTCGCGGAGCTGTACGGCGGCACGCTGACCCTCGAGCGATCGCCGCTGGGAGGTCTGCGCGTCCGGTTGGCGCTGCCGGCCGCCCCCGCGCCGCCCGCCGACCGCCCCGCGTGAGACGAGGCGTCGGTCGGAGGCGACACCCTACGCCGCGCGCTCCTCGCCGACCGTACGGGGCGGCACCAGCCACTCTTCGATGTCAGCGATGGCAATCGACGGCACGCGCTCGTGCAGCAGCAACTCGGTGGCCAGCACCTGCGGCTCGGCGTGGAAGTGCTGCTGGATGACGTTGTCGCAGAGCACGTTGCAGACCGCGAGCAGGCTCATGCCCTGGTGATGCGCCATCCACGTCCGGACGGGGCGCGCCGTGTCGTCGCTGACGTCGACCGCCTCGTAGAGACCGTACCGTCCCGACCAGCCGAGCGCCTCGATGCGCCGGAGGTTGCGCAGGCTGGCCTGCGGATCGATCATCAACGACAGGTACGACGAGTAGGGCGAAATCACCAGGTGCCGCCCGTTGCGCGGGTTGAGGGCGACGTCGGGCAGCCCGAACGCGGCATACCCGTACTCGTCGCTGCCGGCCGTGACACAGCCGGACTCGGAGATACCCCACGGCAGCTGGCGCGCGCGCGTGAAGGCCTGCTGCAGCCGCACCACCGCCGTCATGCTGTCCTGCATCAGCGTGCGTGGATAGTGACGCATCCACAGCGCCGGCATCAGGTACTCGAACATCGTCCCCGTCCATGAGGCGAGGACGCGGGTGCCACGCGACACGACGTGCGTCCGCCCGAGGTGGAACCAGCTGTCCTGCGGCACGTCGCCCTTGGCGATGGCCACGAACGCCGCGATGCGCGCCTCCGAGGCCAGCAGGTCGTACGTCGACGACTCCAGCGTGCCCGACGACGCGTCGTAGCCCACCGACAGCGTCTTCTTGCGCGGGTGGTACATGAAGGCGAAGTCCATCTCGCTCACGTACTGATCCGCCTGCGCGGCGATGGCCTCCAGGTCGACGCGCAGGGCCGGCGTCAGACCGGTCGCGCTCCAGGCGCGAGCGTGCGCCAGCCGCTCGGCCAACTCGACCGCCCACCAGGACGCGTCATCGGCGGCG
>NZ_JALHPM010000178.1:0-12941 GCF_022842525.1 Luteitalea sp. | reverse complement strand
AGGCGTTTGTGCGGTAGGGGCACTGTCAAAGGTCAAAAGGGCAAAAAGGGCAAAAAGGGCGAAACGACACTGCCGAAGGGGAAAGGGGAAAGGGGAAAGGGGGAGGCGGAGGCGGAGGCGGAGGTGAGAAGCCTCGGGGATCGGAGGCTTCTCGGTGTCAATGCGGTCTCGGCGCAGGCTGGGCAGCCTGCAGTCGTGAGCCCTGAGCCCTATTTCACGGCGATGTCGCCGCTGGCCGTGCTGAGGCGCAGCGTGGGACCGCCGCCGCGCACCGCGCCGGCGGCGCGTCGGCGTCCCGGCGACTTCTCGACCGTGACGCCTTCGGCGCCCACCTCGAGGCTGCCCGACGTGGTGCGCGCGTCGAGCGTGAAGCCCTGGTCGGCCGGCACCGCGATCCGGACGTCGCCCGAGGCCGACGACACCTTCCACTCGCCCGTGGGCTTGCCCTCCACCCCGATGCTGCCACTGCCGGTGCTCGCGCTCAGGAGGCCCACCACGCCCTTGAGCGAGATGTCGCCACTGCCCGTCGACGCCTTGACGGCGCCCGATCCGTTCAGACTCGCCACGATGTCGCCCGAGCCGGTCGAGAGGCTGGCGCCCTTGCGTGCGTCCGTGACGCTGATGTCGCCGGATCCGGACCTGGCATCGACCTCGCCCCCGATGCGCGCCACGGTCACGTCACCGGAGCCGGCCGTCGCCTTCACCTGCCCGTTGACGCCGCTCACCGAGACGGCGCCCGACCCGGAACTCGCGGCCACGCTCGCGGCGGTCGGCACCGTGATGTCGTAGGAGATCGACACGGCCTTGCGCGTGGTCTCGTCGGTGAGACGCCCGACCTGCACCATGTCGCCCGCCTGCGTGATCGGGGGATTGGCCGCGACCTGCCTGGCCAGCTCCGCGGCATTGGCCGGGGCGCCCCAGCCCGAGTTCACCGTGACCGTGCCCTTCACGACGATGGTCGGCCCGCTGCCGGCCCGGACCGTGACCTGGCCGCTGCCGCTCGCGACATCGAGCGACGGAGACGCGCCCACCTGAAGCGTGCGCTCGAACGGAAAGGGCTGCGCGACGGCAAGAACGGGCGCAAGCGTGAACAACGAGGCCGCCACCACGGGCGAGAGACGCATGGACATGAAGGCTCCTTCGAAGTGACTCAGGCCCTTTGACGGGAAGGTGCGGTCGGGAGTTCATCCGCCTTCGCGCCTTCGGCGCTTCGGCGGACAAGTCCCAGCCGCGACCGCTGGAGATGTCGCGACGGCTCCGCCGACGACTGTAGCCGTCGACCTTCAGGTCGACGGAACGCGCACGGACCCAACGCGTGAGGCATCATGCGGCGTGCCAGACGCGCCCCGCGGCCACGCCGGCCTCATCCTGCTGCTCGGCAGCCTCACGGCGATCGCGCCGATGTCGATCGACATGTATCTCCCGGCCTTCCCGGCCCTGCAGGCGGCGCTGGCGACCGATGCGGCGGCCGTGCAGCGCACCCTCTCGGTGTTCTTCATCGGGCTGGCCATCGGCCAACTGTTCTACGGGCCGCTCTCGGATCGCTACGGCCGACGACGACCGCTGCTCGCCGGACTGGCGCTGTACACCGCGGCGTCGGTGGGATGCGCGCTCTCCACCTCGGTCGATCAGTTACTCGTGTGGCGAGGCCTGCAGGCGCTCGGCGGCTGCGCCGGCGTCGTCACGGCCCGCGCCGTCGTGAGGGATGTCTTCGGTCCGCGAGAGGCCGCCCGCGTGCTGTCGTCCCTGATGCTCGTGATGGGCGTGGCGCCGATTCTCGCGCCGCTGCTCGGGGGCTGGATCCTGACGCACGCCGGGTGGCGGGGGCTGTTCGGCGTCCTCGTGGCGTTCGGCGCGGCAACATGGGTGGCGGTGGTTCGCGGCCTCCCTGATACGACTCCCGCGTCGCGTGCGACGAGTCTCACGGTGGCCAGCGTCGCGGCGGCCTTCGGCCGCGTCGCCAGGCACGGGCGGTTCCGTCGCTTTGCGGCGGCTGGCGCCCTGGCGCAGTGCGTGCTGTTTGCCTACATCGCTGGTGCGCCGTTCCTGTACATGCAGGTGCTCGGCCTGTCGCCGACGGGCTTCGCGGTGATGTTCGGCCTCAACTCCGTCGGACTGATCGCGGCGTCGCAGATCAACCGCGCCTTCCTGGCGCGCGAGGAGACCGGCGTCGTGCTCACGCGCGCCCTCGCGGTGCAGTGGCTGGCGGCCATCGCGTTCCTGGGCGTGGCGCTGACACAGACGCCCGACGTCCTGCGCGTCGCGTCGCCGGTGCTGCTGCTCGTGCTGCTGCTCGGCTTCGTGCTGCCCAACACGACGGCGCTCGCCCTGGCGCCGTTCGACCGCGACGCCGGCACGGCCTCGGCGTTGCTCGGCTCGCTGCAGTACGGCACGTCGGGCCTGGCCACCCTCGGGGTCTCGGCGTTGTTCGATGGGACGGTGCGGCCGATGGCCGCCGCCATCGTCGTCTTCGTATTCGCCGCGCTCGTGCTGAGTCGTGGTGGTCGACCCGACGGTGTCACCACGCCGTGACCAGCATCCCCACGGTCGCCGACACCACGTTGGCCATCGCGACGACGACGAGGTCGCTCCGCGTCCCACCCCAGACCTTGCGGTAGAGGAGGCACTCGCCGGTGATGGCGAACGCCTCGGCGACGCCGACGTAGATCGCGTACGGCGCCCGCGGCCAGAGCACCAGTGGCAGCGCCACGGCGACGATGGGATAGGTGACGGCGGTCAGCCAGACGGCTGCGGCGCCGCGCTGACCGACGGTGGGGTGCGGCGGCGCAGCACGCCAGCGGGATCGCCCCCAGGGCGACAGCCCCACCAGCAGGACCGGCAGTTCCAGTGCCACCGTCAGCACGAAGCCGAGGGGCACCCAGCGCCACAGCGCCTCCGGCGATGGGATCGGCAGCATCATCCGGCGCTCACGCGAGCCGAATCAGGAAGGGCACCTCGGCCAGGACGTGGACGATGGCGACGGTGAAGTACACCTGCCTCGTCGTCTCGTAATCGACCGCGAACGCGATCCAGAGCACGCCGACGGCCATGGCGCCGACGCCGAGGACGATGGCAAGGACGCGCCGCCAGCCGCGCGATCGCATGGCGAGTGGCACGCGCCGCAGGTGCCACGGTGCTGCGGCGGTCACCAGCGGGATGCCGACGATCCAGACCAGGTAGTGCAGCGATTCGAGGAATACGTGCGTCGCGAGCACCGCCGCCGCCGCGCCCGCCGGCAGCAGGAAGGCGCCGGCCTGCGCCAACTCCGGCGGGGAGGCCACCGCGGCCGCGCTGGGCGTTGCCGTGGTCCACCAGAGTCCGACGAGGAGCAGCGGCACGCAGGCCAGCGTGGCGCGATACGCGCCATGCCAGGGCACACGGCGCACCGCCAGTTCGCGGTCGAGGAACACGAGCGCCAGCAGCGGATGCAGATAGACGAGCGCGACGCTCGCCCAGAGCGGGACGGCCCACGCGGCGGCCAGGAACACCAGCGCCGGTGGCACCATCCATCCCCAGTCCGGGGCGTGCGGCAGTCGCTGGCGCAGGGTCACCAGCAGGGCGATCCAGCCGACGAGCGCCGTGTGCCAGACGCTGAGGGCGAGCCACACGGCGTCGGTCGACGCCTGTCCGTGCGTCGTCGCGACCGCCATGGCGATGAAGCTCGCGGCGAGGAGCGCGACCCCTCCGCCGCCCGCCAGCACGTAGGGGCGGAGCGGTCCCCATCGGGCCGGCATCCGCGCGAGGAAGTAGCGCGCCTCGCACCAGTTGTGCGGCCCCGCGCAGAGCAGCACCACGGCCACGGCCATGCCCGCCGGCCACGCCGCGCACGCCACGGCCAGCGCCACCACCAGCGGGCCGAGTCTCGTCATGGCCGTGCGTACGTGACCTGCACCTGCACCGGACCGGCGCCGGGCACGATGACGACTTCGACGGTCTGGGGCGTGCGGGTGGGGGCGGGGCCTGGCGCGGGTGGGGCGGGTCGGGGCCGGGGCACCGCGATGTCGGCGCGGACCAGCGCCGTGCCGGCGGTCACGGTCAGAGCCAGTGCCACCACGGCGCTCCGCCGCAGGCGCCGACTCCAGAGCCACGGCACACTCAGCACGGCGAGGGACAGGAAGGTGGCGGCAAGCACATGGCGGAGCACGCCGCCCGATGGGGCATCGACGGGCGCCGCCTGACCCACGGCGACCGGCGTCCTGAGGACGGAGGCCAGCCGATCACTCGGGATCGTGATGACCAGGTGAGTGGGCGCAGCGCCTCCGGGCGGGGTGACCTGGATCACGGCGGGCATCCGGCCCGTGCGTCGCGCCGGTGGCGGGTCCATGGCAGACGGACGCGCCGTCTGGCCTCGAGGGTGTGGTGCGGGGGCATCGCCGCGCGCCGGGGCCACGCCCAGCGCGCACAGGACGACGAACAGGAGCGTGAGGCGCATGCCTGCTCGAACGCTGGGCGGCACGCAAACGAACCATCGCCCCCGGGGAACGCGTGTGCGCCGGCCAGGCCCGGCGAGGCCGGGACTTTGGACGCCGCGGTCGGGCTGGTGGTCGGGCCCTCTGACCCAGCAGGATTTCCACGGAAAATTAACAATCTTCACGTACCTGGTCTGTTACGCTCAACGACTGGATGCACACCGACCTGAGCCACCCCTCTCGCCGCGCCCTGCTCCTGGGCCTCATGACCTCCGTGACCGCGGCCGCCTGTGGCGGCAGCAGCTCGACCGCGCCGACGGCCGTCGATCAGACGTGGGTGGCCAACGTGCCGCTGACGGCAACCGACCTCACGGCAGGGACCGGAGCCGAGGCCGTCAACGGATCACGTATGGTCGTGGATTACTTCGGCTGGCTCTACAGCACGGCGACGACCGACAACAAGGGCAACCTGTTCGACACGTCGCTCCAGACCGGCCGGACGCCGTTCCAGTTCGTGCTTGGGGCTGGGCAGGTGATCCAGGGCTGGGAGCAGGGCCTGCCAGGCATGCGCGTTGGCGGCGTCAGGCGGCTCGTGATTCCTCCGGCCCTTGCCTATGGGGCGACCGGGAGTGGCTCGATTCCGCCCAACGCCACGCTCGTGTTCGAGGTGCGCCTCAACGACATCGTGATTTCCGCGACGTAGGTCGCCCCTGCGTCCGGTCCCCGTCGGACTGTGTCGCCGACCGCAGAGACGTAGCCGTCGGACTTCAGTCCGACGGTCCCTCGCAGGCCCCGCTACCTGTGGCGGCCAGCCCCGGTTTACAATGCCGGGACCCCCGTGCGGCGCGCACTCATCCTGCTGTTCGTGGCTGTGGCCTCCCTGGCCGCATCCGCGTCGTCTGGCCCCCCGGCCAACGACCGCGAGCCCGATCGCGCGGCCTTCGATGCCGTCGTCAAGCCCTTCCTCGAGAAGAACTGCACCGACTGCCACAACAACCGGCGGCAGAAGGGCGGCATGAACTTCGAGCGGATCGAGTCGGCCGACCTCGTGGCCACCCATCTCGATGACGTCGAGCACATGCTGCTCAAGATCCGGACCGGCGAGATGCCGCCCGAGGACGAGGAGCGGCCCGACCCGAAGGACGTCGAGGCCGTCTCGGCGTGGATCGAGCGGGAGTTCGCGCGCCTCGAGCGCGTCACCCCACCGGACCCCGGTCGCATCACGGCCCGCCGCCTCAATCGCACCGAGTACAACAACTCGGTCCGCGACCTCTTCGGCATCGACGTCCGTCCCGCCGACGACTTCCCCCAGGACGATGCCGGGTATGGCTTCGACAACATCGCCGACGTGCTGTCGTTGTCGCCGGTGCTGCTCGAGAAGTACATGGGCGCGGCCGAGAAGGTCGTGCGCACGGCGATGTTCGGCTACGAGCCGCAGGCGCCGACGCTGGTCCGCCTGAAGGCACCGACCGCCGTCGTCGCCCCTGTGCGGGCTGTGCCCGCGACCTACGACACGACAGGCCTGAGCCTGCCCAACTCGGCGCATGCGACACATCGCGTGGCCGTGCCCGGGAAGTACCTGGTGCGGCTGTTCCTGAACGGTCGGCGGCCGCTCGGATCGATGCCGGTGCGCATCGGCCTGCATGTCGATGGTGTGCTCGTCGCCGAGCAGACACTCGACCCGGCCGCGCAGGCGTCGTTCGACGAAGACGAGCAGGAGCTCGACGGCAAGACGCTGGAGTTCACGGTCCCGCTCGCCGTCGGTGAGCGGTGGATCGCGGCCACCATCCTGCACCTGTACGACGGGCTGCCGGCCCGGTTCAACGGACCGAACCCGTCGGCGCGTCCCGAGCAGCATCGCGTGCCCGAGTTCACGCCGCCGCGCAACGCGACGCCGGAGCGGCTCGAGCAGGCGCGCAAGAACTTCGACCAGCGCATGGCCGCGCTGAAGACGGCGGCCATCAACACCGCGCGCGTCGGCCGCCTCGAACTGGCCGGGCCCTTCGAGCCAGAGACCAGGCCTGCGGCGGCGAGCCTGAAGGCCATCTACGCCTGCGGCCACGTGCATACGGACGTCGTCAAGAGGAGGGCCGGCACACCGGGTAGGGCCCGTTCTCCGAACGGGCCGTCAACCCCACATGAAGCCTGGTG
Organism: Luteitalea sp.; assembly: GCF_022842525.1. Lineage (NCBI taxonomy): Bacteria > Pseudomonadati > Acidobacteriota > Vicinamibacteria > Vicinamibacterales > Vicinamibacteraceae > Luteitalea > Luteitalea sp. The sequence continues at coordinate 6,381 of NZ_JALHPM010000178.1, read as the reverse complement.
CGGGCTGAAGAACATCTCGGCGGTGGCGCAGCGCGCGTTCCGCCGCCCGGTGGCGCGTGAGGAACTGGCGCCGTACGTCGCGGTGATGGCGCGGGCCCAGAAGGCGGGGGAGTCGTTCGACGAGGCCCTGGCCATCGCGCTGCAGGCGCTGCTGGTGTCGCCGGACTTCCTCTTCCGCATCGAGCAGGATCGCCCGGCGGTGGCCGGGGCACAGGCCGTGCCCGTCAGCGACCACGAGCTCGCGTCTCGCCTGTCGTACTTCCTGTGGTCGAGCCTGCCGGACGCCGAACTGCGTCGCCTCGCCGATCGCCGCATGCTGCGCACGCCGGCCACGCTCGAGGCGCAGGTCCGCCGCATGCTGGCCGACCCGAAGGCCAAGGCCCTGGTCGAGGAGTTCGGCGGCCAGTGGCTGCAGTTCCGCGCCCTCGAGTCGGTCGTGCCCGACCGCGACAAGTTCCCGACCTTCGACAACTACCTCCGCCTCTCGATGCGCAACGAGACGCAGCTCTTCTTCGAGCACATCGTGCGCGAGGATCGGAGCGTGCTCGAGTTCCTCGATGCGAAGTACACGTACCTGAACGAGCGGCTGGCGCAGCACTACGGTGTCGAGGGCGTGGCCGGGCCGACGTTCCGTCGCGTCGAGCTGACGGGCGGCCAGCGGGGCGGCGTGCTGACGCAGGCCAGCGTACTGACGGTGTCCTCGTATGCGACGCGCACCTCGCCGGTGCTGCGCGGCAAGTGGGTGCTCGACAACCTGCTGGACGCGCCGCCACCGGATCCGCCGGCTGGTGTGCCGGCCCTCGACGAGACCGCCGTCGGGCAGACGGCGTCGTTGCGCCAGCAGATGGAGGCGCACCGTGCCAACCCGACCTGCGCGTCGTGCCATCGGCGCATGGATCCGCTCGGCTTCGGTCTCGAGAACTACGACGCCATCGGTGCCTGGCGGGCGATGGACGGCAAGTTCGCCATCGACCCGACGGGCGAACTGCCCGACGGTCGCACGTTCCACCAGCCGTCCGAACTGCGCACCATCCTGCTGCAGGACCGGCAGGACTTCGCCCGCGCGCTGACCTCGAAGCTCATGATCTACGCGCTCGGACGCGGCCTCGAGCGCCACGACAAGCCGACGGTTCGCGGCATCGTGCAGCGGCTGCCGCAGCACGACTACAGGTTCTCGGGGCTCGTGCTCGAGATCGTCACCAGTTTGCCGTTCCAGATGCGGCGGGCCGCGCCCGCCGGAGTGACTGCGCCATGATCATCACCGGCACGCACCTGCCACGTCGCACGTTCCTGCGGGGCCTCGGCGCCGCGGTCGCCCTGCCGATGCTCGACGCCATGACGCCGGCGCTCGCGCGGGCCGTGCCGACCGGGGCCGCACCGAAGCGCCTCGTCTTCACCTACGTGCCCAACGGCGTGTCGATGACCGGCTGGACGCCGCAGGGCACCGGGTCGGCCTTCGAACTCTCGACGGTGCTCAAGCCGCTGGCCGCGTACAAGGACGACATGCTCGTGCTGAGCGGGCTGGCGCAGCGCAACGGCATGGCACTCGGCGACGGCCCAGGCGACCACGCCCGGGCGGCGGCGTCGTATCTCACCGGCGTCCATCCGAAGAAGACCGCCGGCGCCGACATCCAGAACGGCATCTCGGCCGACCAGATCGTCGCGCAACACATCGGCAAGGCCACCCGCTTCGGCTCCATCGAACTGGGCTGCGACGACTCGCGCACGGTGGGCAACTGCGACTCCGGCTACAGCTGCGCCTACAGCAACAGCCTGTCGTGGCGCAGCGAGACGTCGCCGATGCCGCCCGAGACCAACCCGCGCCTCGTCTTCGAGCGCCTCTTCGGCGCCGACGCGCACCTCGACCCCGCCGCGCGCCAGCGTCGCCTGCTCGCCCGCCGCAGCATCCTCGACGTCGTCGGCGAGCGCACGAAGCAGCTGTCGAGCACGCTCGGCGCGAGCGACCGCCGCAAGGTCGACGAGTACCTGCACGCCGTGCGCGAAATCGAGCGCCAGATCGAGGTCGCCGAGAGCGACATGCGCGACCTGCGTCCCGGCATCGACAAGCCGACGGGCATTCCGGTGGCGTTTGCCGACTACGTCAAGCTGATGTACGACCTGCAGGTCGTCGCCTTCCAGACCGATCTCACACGTGTCGTGACGATGATGGTGGGACGCGAAGGGTCGATGCGGACGTACCCCGAGATCGGCGTGCCCGACCCGCACCACCCGCTGACGCATCACCGCAACAACAAGGACTGGATGGCGCGGGTCGAACAGATCAACGTCTTCCACGCCGAGCTGTTCGCCTACTTCGTCGGCAAGATGAAGGCGACGCCGGAGGGTGATTCCAACCTGCTCGAGCGGTCCCTCATCGTCTACGGCAGTGGCCTCAGCGACGGCAACCGCCACACGCACGAGGACCTGCCCGTGATGATCGTCGGCCAGGGCGGCGGCCTCCTCCGCACCGGCCGCCACGTCGTCTACGACTCGCAGACGCCGATGAACAACCTGTACCTCACGCTCATGGACGGCATGGGCGTCCCCGCCGAGTCGCTCGGCGACAGCACAGGGAAACTCGAACACCTCACGGGTGTCTCGTAGTCAAAGGTCAAAAGGGCAAAAACGTCAAACAGGGCAAAACGACAGAATCGAAGCCTGAAAGTGTCGAAGGCCTGAAGGACAAAAGGGGCGAAGCCACGGTGCGGCTTCGCCCCTTCTTCCTTTCTGCCGTTGGCCCTTCGACCTTCGGTGGTGTCGTTTCGCCCTGTTTGCCCTTTTCGCCCTTTTTACTTTGACGCGAAGCAGTAGAAGAACCCCGCGCCTCCGGTGGCGACGAGGTTGGCCTGGCTGCAGCCGCGCGAGGGGTGGGCGGCGTTGAGCGACGTGGGGGCGGCGCCGCCGCCGGTGCGGTCGAAGTGGCCGACCGTGGCGCTGCCGCTGCCGTCGGTGCTGCTCGTCCAGTTGCTGCAGGTCGCCGATGCGGCGTCACCGTCCGAGAGCGTCCCGTCCTGCTTGCTGCCGGTCAGGATGTCGTGCATGTTCGGCGTGTCGCCGCGGCCGTTGACGACGCCGCCCTTCTCGTTGAGGGCCGTCTGCTTGGTCCAGAGCGGCGCCTCGCCGTGGAGGTCGGCCAGGTCCTTGGCGACGACCTCGCCCTTGGCGTTGTGCCAGGGCCCGGTGCCGATCCGGTCCTTCGCGTGCACCGCCGGCTTGCCGTCCGCGGCCGTCGCGCTCAGATAGGCGTGCCAGGTCTTGCCGCCCGCACCCACGGCCTTCGCAAGCGCCTGGCAGTGCGCATCGGCACCGGCCAGACCACCGAGGTCGGCACCCTTGCCCGAGCCGACGCTCGTGATGAAGAACGACATCTGCGGCGACGCTTGCGCGTGCACCAGCACCGTACCGGCCGTCGCGATCACGGCCACGACCATCATCGGAATCATCTTGCGCATCGTGTGTTCCTCCAAGGTGACGGCCGGCTCGGAGAGCCGACCCTGCCCAACTGTCGTGCCTCGCCCCTCAATGTCGAAGATCACTGACCGTCGACCTGAAGGTCGACGGCTACAGTTCCGACTCCAGTTTTCGTATCCCCTGGAGAACGCTTCCAGGAATGTCCCGACTCCCGACTCCCGAATCCCGAGGAGGCTGCCGGACAAGTCCGGCAGCTACGAGAGACTGCGGAGCTACGAGAGACTCCGGCAGCTACGACTGGTAGCTGATCTTCCAGATGGTGCCGTTGCCGTCTTCGACGACGAGCAGGGAGCCATCCTGGAGCTGGGTGAGCCCGACCGGGCGGCCCCACACCTCGGGCTTGTCGTCGCCGAGCATCCAGCCGGTCGCGAAGTCCTCGTAGCCGCCGGTCGGCTGGCCCTTCTCGAACGGGATGTACACGAGCTTGTAGCCCGTACGCTTGACGCGGTTGGACGACCCGCGCAAGGCGGCAAAGGCGCCGGAGCGGTAGCGCGCCGGGAAGGTCTTGCCCGTGTAGAAGGTCATCGTCATCGCCGAGGCGTGCGGCTCGAAGATCACCTCGGGCACGGCGGCCTTCTTCACCACGTCCGGCATCTTGCCGGCGTGACGCGGATCCTCATGGGCGCCGATGTAGGCGTACGGCCAGCCGTACGTGCGGCCAGCCACCACCTTGCCCATGAAGTCCGGCACGAGGTCGTCACCGAGGCCATCGCGTTCCTGGACCGTCACCCAGGCTTCACGGGTGGTCGGGTTGACGGCGAGGCCCGTGCCATTGCGCACGCCGGTCATCACGGTCTTGCGGCCGGTGCCGTCGGCGTTGAACTGGAGCACGGTCGCGCGCAGCGGATCGGGATCCACGGCGATGTTGTCCGACGAGCCGACGGTGACGTAGAAGGTGCGGCCGTCGGGCGCGAAGGCGATGTTGCGGGTCCAGTGTCCGGCTGGCCCGTTGGGCAGGTCGGTGATCTTCGTGGCGGGCGCGGTGGCCTTCTGGTCGCCGGCCGCGTAGGGGAACTTCACGACCTGATCGGTGGCGGCCACATACAGGGCGCCCTTCGTGAAGGCGAGGCCGAACGGCTGCTTGAGGCCGGTGGCGAACTCGCTGCGCTCACCCTCGTCGATGGTGCCGTTCTTGTTGGCGTCGCGGAGCACCCAGATCGACCCGGGGCCGGAGTCCACCACGAAGACGTCGCCGTTGGGGGCCTGGGCGAGGTTGCGCGGACGCTTGAAGCCGCCCGAGGCGAAGAGCGTGGCGGAGAAGCCCTGCGGCAGCGTCAGCGTCGCGCCCTCGGGTCTCGGAATCAGCTTGGCCGGGTTCGGATGCGGGTCGGACGGTGCCGGGAGATCGGCGGCGGAGAACTTGTAGGTGCGCGGCGCGGCTGGACCTTGCGCCGACAGCGCGACGGTGAGCGCGAGGCCGCTGCCGGCCACCACGACGAGACCCGTCAGGCGAGAGAGGGACATGAACGTGCTCCGTGAGGAAGTGAGAGTGACGCGGGGATGATACCGGGAATCGGGATCCGGGAACCGGGAACCGGCAACCGGAGCAGGGCAATCGGGAGTCGGGAGTCGGGAACCGCGGGCGTGGCCTATGCGAGGCTCTGGGCGCGCGTGAGCAGGAACCGGCGCACGCTCGGGTCCGTCGTCAGGCCGGCTGCCCGTGCGTAGGCCTCGCGGGCCGACACGGTGTCGCCGAGTTCCGCCAGCAGGTGCGCGCGCAGCGCCCAGTACGGCTGATAGGTCCGCGTCAGCCCCTCGTCCAGGCCCGCCAGTGCGGCCATGCCTTCGCCAGCCCCCCGAGCCTGCCCGATGGCGGCGGCCCGACTCACCATGACGCCGAGCGACGGCGCCAGCGTGGCGAGCGCGTCGTGCAGGTCGGCGATGACGCCCCACGGCACGGCGCCCCCGTGCCGCCGGAAGCCGTGGGCCGCCTGGATGGTGGCTTCGATCTGATAGGGACCCGGGTGCCCGAGTGCCGCCGCGGCCTGGAGCTGGCGGTCGGCCTCGTCCATTGCCGCGAGGTCCCATGCGGCGACGTCCTGCTCGCTCAGCGGCACGAAGCGTCCGCCGGCATCGCGGCGGGCCGCCCGGCGGGCATGGCTGTGCCGCAGCAGCGCGAGCAGCCCGCGGGCCTCCGCGGCGTCAGGCATCAGGGAGACCAGGAGGCTGGCCAGCCAGATGGCCTCGTCTGCCACGTCCATCCAGCGCTCCGTGCCGTGCACGACTTCCGACCAGGCGATGCCGAAGGCGGCGTAGATCGCGTCGAGGACGTCTCCCAGTCGCTCCGGCACCTGCTCCGGCTCGGGGACGATGAACGGAATACCCGCGGCGGCAATCTTGGTCTTGGCCCGCACCAGTCGTTGGCTCATCGTCGCGGGTGCCACGAGGAAGGCGGAGGCCAGCCGGGCCGCGTCCAGGCCGAGCACCACCTGCAGCATGAGCGGCGCGCGGACGCTCGCCTCGATGGCCGGGTGAGCGCAGATGAACAGCAGCTTCAGGCGTTCGTCGGGGAACGTGTCAGCCGCTGGCGTGGCCGCCAGGGCCTGCAGGTGCGCGACGATGGGCTCGGCCTGCGTGCGGACGCGCTGCCGACGATGACTGCTGACGAGGGAGCGCCGCGCCGCCGTCAGCAGCCACGCATCGGGAGACGCGGGCACGCCGCGCGCCGGCCAGGTGTGCAAGGCGGCGTGGAACGCGTCGGCCAGGGCATCTTCGGCCGCGGCGACGTCGCGCGTCCGAGAAGCGAGGTACGCCAGCAGCCGCCCGTATGAATGGCGCGCCGCCTCCTCGGCGGCGCGCCGCGCCAGATCGGCCGACATCACGCCATCGGCAGCAGCGCCGGCCGCACCTCGACGCCCGCCGTCTCGGCGCACGGGGCCCGCGCCGCCCAGGCGAGGGCGTCGTCCAGAT
>NZ_JALHPM010000177.1:0-13037 GCF_022842525.1 Luteitalea sp. | reverse complement strand
TCGTCCGTGCTGCCGGCCGAGCCCATTCCGACCGAAGCCCAGCTCGGCGTGCCCGTCTACCCGGGCGCGAAGTTCCTGCGGTCGTTCGACGCCGGCCAGGGTCAGCGCTACTACCTCTACGGGTCCACCGCGTCCTTCGCCGAGCTCGTCCTCTACTACCGGACCCAGCTCAAGGACAAGGGCGACCTCGTCTACGACGTCCCCCCGGTGCACATGTTCGAGGTCGGTCGGTTCCGCGAGGAGACGATGGCGTTTCCCCCGGGCGTGACGGTGAAGGACTACACGTGGGGCAAGAGCCGGGGCTACCTGGTGCCGACACCGGGGGCCAACCCGAGCCACTACCCCACCGTGATCCAGATCGTGCCCGTCGTCGCCGGCGGCCGGTAGTCACGACGGCCGGCTCGGAGAGCCGGCCCTACCCCTCCCGGACGCCCTACCCCTTCGGCACGTAGATCTCGCCGACCTGCTTGAAGTCGGCGGCCTTCTCCTGCAAGCCCTGCGCGATGGCCTGCTCTTCCTGCAGGCCCTGCGCGGCGGCGTAGTCACGCACCTGCTGCGTGATCTCCATCGAACAGAACTTCGGCCCGCACATCGAGCAGAAGTGCGCGACCTTGGCGCCCTCGGCCGGCAGCGTCTCGTCGTGGTACGCCCGGGCCGTGACCGGGTCGAGGGCCAGATTGAACTGGTCCTGCCAGCGGAACTCGAAGCGCGCCTTGGACAGCGCGTCGTCCCACACGCGGGCCTGCGGGTGGCCCTTGGCCAGATCCGCGGCGTGCGCCGCGATTTTGTAGGCGATCACGCCGGCCTTCACGTCGTCGCGGTTGGGCAGGCCGAGGTGTTCCTTGGGCGTGACGTAGCAGAGCATCGCCGTGCCGTACCAGCCGATCATCGCGGCGCCGATCGCCGAGGTGATGTGGTCGTAGCCGGGCGCGATGTCGGTGGTGAGCGGACCGAGCGTGTAGAAGGGCGCCTCGGCGCACCACTCGAGCTGCTTCTCCATGTTCTCCTTGATGAGATGCATGGGGACGTGGCCCGGCCCTTCGTTCATCACCTGCACGTCGTACTCCCAGGCGATCTTGGTCAGCTCACCCTGGGTCTGCAGCTCGCCGAACTGCGCGGCGTCGTTGGCGTCGGCAATCGAGCCGGGACGCAGCCCGTCGCCGAGCGAGAACGACACGTCGTAGGCACGCATGATCTCGCAGATCTCGCGGAAGTGCGTGTAGAGGAAGTTCTCCTTGTGGTGCGCCAGGCACCACTTGGCGAGAATCGAGCCGCCGCGCGAGACGATGCCCGTGAGGCGCTTGGCGGTGAGCGGCACGTACCGCAGCAGGACGCCGGCATGCACGGTGAAGTAGTCGACGCCCTGCTCGGCCTGCTCGATCAGCGTGTCGCGATAGAGCTCCCACGTCAGCTCCTCGGGACGACCGCCGACCTTCTCGAGCGCCTGATAGATGGGCACCGTGCCGATCGGCACCGCGCTGTTGCGGATGATCCACTCGCGGGTCTCGTGGATGTCCTTGCCCGTCGAGAGATCCATCACGGTGTCGGCGCCCCAGAGCGTCGACCACCGCAGCTTGTCCACTTCTTCCTCGATGGACGAGGAGACGGCGGAGTTGCCGATGTTGGCGTTGATCTTCACCAGGAAGTGGCGGCCGATGATCATCGGCTCGAGCTCCGGGTGATTGATGTTGGCCGGGATGATGGCGCGGCCACGGGCCACTTCCTCGCGCACGAACTCGGGCGTCAGGCTCTCGCGCGTGGCGATGTAGGCCATCTCCGGCGTGATCTCGCCGCGACGCGCATAGGCGAGCTGGCTGACGGCCTGGCCGTCCCGCGCCCGCCGCCGGGTGCGGGTCCGCGCGGCCAGCGCCGGCGGCATCTCGCGCTTCCAGGAGTCGAGCAGGAGGTGGCGCGGCTCCTCGACGGTATCGCCCCGCCCCTCGATCCAGCCACGCCGGAGCTGGGGCAGGCCCTCGCGCACGTCGACGCCCTGCGGGCCGCTCGTGTCGTAGACCCGCAGCGGGGCGTTGCCACCGGACAGGGTGATCTCGCGCATCGGTACGTGCACCCCGAGGGGGCCATCCACCAGCACCTTACGGGAACCAGGGAACGCCTCGTCATAACCAAGCAGCGTCGAAACAGGAACGGCGGACGACTGGGACACGCGCGTGACTCCTCGTATTGCCTTCAGGCGACAGGAGGTCGACGCGCACTCGCGTTCCGCGCTCCCTTCGCCGGTGTGAGCCGGTCCCCGCCGTCGCACCCGCGGTGCGTCAGCGAGGCATCGCCACGGCCCGGGAGGCAGCGGCGAGCAGGTTCCAAGGGTGTGATCTCAATCCCGACGGGATACCCCTGGCGGACGAACGTCGATGATAGATCGAACCGGGGAAGGACGGAGGAGCGAGGACGGAGGACCGAGGACCGAGGACGATAATCACTTCGTGCTGCCGCTGCCCATCGATCCGGTGCTCGTGCCCCTGCGCGACCACCTGCGGGCACGACGCGCCGCCGTACTGGTGGCCGCGCCGGGTGCCGGCAAGACGACCCGCGTGCCGCCGATGCTGGCCGCGGACGGCCCGGTCCTGGTGCTGCAGCCGCGGCGGGCCGCCGCGCGGGCCCTGGCGCGGCGCGTCGCCGAGGAGCAGGGCTGGACGCTCGGTCGCGAGGTGGGCTGGCACGTGCGCTTCGAACCGCGCTTCGGCCGCGAGACACGCGTGCTCTTCGCGACCGAAGGCATCCTGACCGCGCGCCTGCAACAGGACCCGTTGCTGTCCGACATCACCACGGTCGTCCTCGACGAGTTCCACGAGCGCAGCGTGCATGCCGATCTGGGCCTCGCGCTGGTTCGGCAAGCCTGGCTGGCACGCGACGACCTGCGCGTGCTGGTGATGTCGGCCACCATCGATCCCGGACCGGTGGCGCGCTTCCTCGACGACTGCCCGGTCCTGGCCGTCCCTGGCGATCCCCACCCGCTGGCCATCGAGTACGCCCCGGACGCGCCCCTTCCGGGCGTGGTCGAGCGTGTGTTGCGCGAGCACGTCGGCAACGTGCTCTGCTTCCTCCCCGGCGCGCGGGAGATCGACCAGACGGCTCGCCAGATCGACGAGGTCGCCCGACGGCACGGCACGCAGGTGGTGCCGCTGCACGGCACACTCCCGCCGGAGGCCCAGGACGAGGCGCTGACGCCGGGCGCCGGGCGGCGGATCGTGCTGGCGACCAACATCGCCGAGACGTCGGTCACGGTGCCGGGCGTGCGCGTCGTGATCGACACCGGCTGGCAGAAGGTCGCGCGCTACGATGCGACGCGCGCGCTGGACACGCTGCAGACCGAGCGGGTCCCGGCCGATGCGGCCGACCAGCGGGCAGGGCGCGCCGCGCGCCTCGGTGCGGGCCTGGCCATCCGCCTCTGGCACGAGCGCGACAAGCTGCGCCCGTTCCGCGAGCCGGACATCGCCCGCATCGACCTGGCGCCGGTGCTGCTCGCCATCCTGGCGTGGGGCGGCGACCTGGCCACCTTCGAGTGGTTCGACACCCCGGCCATGCACCGGCAGCACGACGCGCGCCAGTTGCTGGCGCGTCTCGGCGCCATCGATGCGTCGGGCCTCACGGCGGCTGGCCGCGCGATCGCGCGGCTGCCCCTGCCACCACGCCTCGCGCGGATGGTCGTCGATGCCGACGGGCATCCGGACGCCTGCCTGCTGGCCGCGCTGCTCACCGATGGCCGCGCCCCGACCCCCGACGGCAAGACGACCGCCTCCGACCTGCTCGGGCTCGTGCCCGGGGCCCGACGCCTGCCGCATCTGCGGCGCGCCGCCGACGCGATTCGCGCAGGCCTTGTCACCGCCTCCGCCTCGTCACGTCGTCGCGAGGGACCGCTCGACGAGGAGGTGCTGTGCAGGGCGGTGCTGGCCGGCTTCCCGGATCGCGTGGCGCAGCGCCGGACGGCTCATGGCGATGCCCTGCTGCTCGCCACCGGGACCGGGGCACGGCTCGCCGCGTCGAGCGGCGTCCGCGACGCGGAGTACCTCGTGGCCCTCGACGTGCGGGGCATCGAGGGGCGCGAGGCCGTCGTGCAGCTCGCCAGTGGCGTCGACCGGGGGTGGTTGCTGCCCACCCACACGGAACGACGGGTGTGGGTGGATGACGACGGCCGGCTGCGCGCCCTCCGCCAACGCCGCTACGACGCCCTCCTCCTGCAGGAACAGCCGGATGCCCTGATGCCGGACGATCGGATCGTGCTCGCCCGGGCGTGGATCGACGCGCCGCGCGGCGAGCGCGACCAGGCGCTGCTCGCCCGACTGGCGTTTGCCGGCATCACCATCAGCCTCGACGACCTGCTCGTCGTGGCCACCGCCAGCGCCGCCAGCCTGCGTGACATCGACCTCGAGGCGGCACTGCCATGGCAGGTGCGTCAGCAGATGCTGACCGATGCGCCAGACCGACTGCCGCTGCCCAGTGGGCGCACGGCCGCCCTGGCGTATGCGCCCGACGGCACGGTGCGTGCCGCCGTCAAGCTGCAGGAACTCTTCGGCCTGGCCGAGACCCCGCGCATCGGTCCGCACCGGGTGCCCGTGGTGTTCGACCTGCTCGCGCCCAACGGACGCCCGGTGCAGACGACACAGGACCTGCGCAGCTTCTGGACGACGACCTACGCCGAAGTGCGCCGGGAACTGCGGGCGCGCTACCCGAGGCACCCGTGGCCCGAGGACCCGTGGACCGCGACGCCGACGCATCGGACGGTGCGACGATAGGGAGGGGTCTCAAGGCTCAAGGCTCACGGCTCTCGACTCAAGGAGCTTTCTGAGACCTGAGTCCTGAGACGTGAGCCCTTTCGATCAGTGCGCGCGGCGCAGGACGAAGCACTTCAGGTAGTACGTCTCGGGCACGCTCAGCAACACCGGATGGTCGCGCGCCTGCATGCGCTTCTCGACGACGACCACCGGGATCTGGGCGTCGGTGGCGGCCGACAGGATGATGCCGCCGAACATTCCCTCGTCGACGTGCGCCGAGCACGTGCACGTGATCAAGTGCCCACCCGGGTTGAGCAGCCGCAGCGCCCGCAGGTTGATGTCCTTGTAGCCGCTCATCGCCTTGGGCACCGCGCCCTTGTGCTTGGCGAAGGCCGGCGGATCCAGCACGATCGTGTCGAAGCGCACATCGGCGCGTTCGAACTCGCGCAGCGCATCGAAGACGTTCTCCTCGCGGGCCTCGACGTTGGCCAGGCCGAGGCGGGTGGCGTTCGAGGTGATGGCAGCGACGGCGTCGGCCGACGCGTCGAGCGCCAGCACGTGGTCGACGTGCGGCGCCATCCGCAGGGCGAATCCCCCCTGGTAGCTGAAGGCGTCGAGCGCCCGGCCGCGCGCGTACGAGGCCGCCGCGGCATGGTTCTCGCTCTGGTCGAGGAACAACCCGGTCTTCTGGCCATGCCACGGATCGACCACGTAGGTCACCGGCCCTTCACGCACCTCGACCTGTTCCGGCACCTCGCCGTACGCCAGGACGACCTCCTGCGGCAGCCCTTCCAGCGTGCGCACCTTCGGGTCGTTGCGCAGCAGCACGCCGCGCGGCTGCAGCAGTTCGACCAGCACGTCGACGATGAGCTCGCGGTGGGCGTCGGTGCCCTGCGACAGCGTCTGGACCACCAGCACATCGTCGTAGCGGTCGACGATGAGCGAGGGCAGGAGGTCGGCCTCGCCGTGCACGAGACGGACGGCCGTGGCGTCGAGCGCCAGGCGGGCGCGCACCGCGATCGCCGCGGCGAGGCGGCTCCGCCAGAAGTCGCGGTCGACGGGCGTGGCATCGCGCGTCAGCATGCGGAGCGTGATCTGCGACTGGTCGGAGGACAGCGCCCGCCCCAGCAGGGCGCCGCGGCTGTCGCGGACCTCGACCACCTCGCCCGGGTCGGCGTGGAAGTCGGTGACGTCGGAGCGGTAGATCCAGGGATGTCCGGCGCGCACGCGGTCCACCCCCTTGCGGGAGATGACGGCGGTCGGGGGGCGGGGTGTGGCGTCGGGCGTGGACATGAGGGGTGGACCGGCCGGAATCGGGCGGAACCCGTATAGTACAATTCGCCTCTATGCGCGTGGCGCTGGGCGCTGATCATGCGGGCGTCCATCTGAAGGACGCGGTTCGCTCGTTGCTGGAGTCCCGGGGCATCGAGGTGCAGGACTTCGGCACGGCCGACGAGACCTCGGTCGACTACCCCGACTACGCTGCGCGGGTGGGTCGCGCCGTCGCCGGCGGAGAGGCCGACCGCGGCATCCTGGCCTGCGGCACGGGACTCGGCATGGCCATCGCGGCCAACAAGATCGACGGCGTGCGCGCGGCTCCCGTGGTGGACCTCGAGAGCGCGCACCTGTCACGCGAACACAACGATGCCAACGTCCTCGCGCTCGGCGCGCGTGTGACGTCGGCAGACATGGCCCTGAAGATCGTCGCCACGTTCCTCGACACGCCGTTCGCCGGCGGACGCCACCAACGGCGACTCGACAAGATCGCTGCGCTCGAACACGACCGACACGCGTAGCCCGCGGGTTCTCACACGATGTATCACCTCACGCCCCTGCACCTGCGGACGCTGGACCAGGTCGACCCCGACATCGCCCAGGCGATTGCCGACGAGACCACCCGGCAGAACCACGGCCTCGAACTCATCGCCTCGGAGAACTTCGCGAGCACCGCCGTCATGGCGGCCGCGGGGTCGGTGATGACCAACAAGTACGCGGAGGGCTACCCCGGCAAGCGGTACTACGGCGGGTGCGAGTTCGTCGACGTGGCCGAGTCGCTGGCGATTCAGCGCGCGAAAGACCTGTTCCAGGCCGAGCACGCCAACGTCCAGCCGCACTCCGGCGCCCAGGCCAACATGGCCGTGATGCTGTCGTTCCTGCAGCCAGGCGACACCATCCTCGGCATGAACCTGGCCCACGGCGGGCACCTCACGCACGGGCACCCGCTCAACTTCTCCGGCAAGCTCTACAAGGTCGTGCCGTACGGCGTGCGCGAGGAGGATGAGCGTCTCGACTACGACGAACTCGAGTCCCTCGCCCGCGAGCACACGCCGAAGCTCATCGTCGTCGGCGCCAGCGCCTACCCGCGCATCATCGACTTCGAGCGGATCTCGAAGGTGGCCCAGGCCGTCGGGGCGCGCATGCTCACCGACATGGCCCACATCGCCGGCCTGGTCGCCGGTGGCGTCCACCCGAGCCCCGTGCCGTTCAGCGACTACGTCACGACGACCACGCACAAGACCCTGCGGGGACCGCGCGGCGGCCTGATCCTCTGCCGCAAGGAGTACGCCAAGGACATCGACCGGGCGGTCTTCCCCGGCGTCCAGGGTGGACCGCTGATGCACATCATCGCCGCCAAGGCGGTGTGCTTCCGCGAGGCACTCGAGCTGCCCTTCCGTGCCTATCAGGCCCAGGTGGCGACCAATGCCAAGCGGCTCGCCCAGTCGCTGCGCGAGGAGGGGTTCCGCCTCGTGAGCGGCGGCACCGACAATCACCTGATGCTCGTCGACGTGTTCTCCAAGGAGATCACCGGCAAGCAGGCGGAGGCCGCGCTCGGCAAGGCCGGCATCACGGTCAACAAGAACGCGATTCCCTTCGACAAGAACCCGCCGATGGTCGCCTCGGGCATCCGCCTCGGCACGCCTGCCGTGACGACGCGCGGCATGGCCGAGGGCGAGATGGACCGCATCGCCGACCTGATCTCGGCCGCGCTGGCCGCGCCCGAGGACGAGGCGGCTCTGGCCGCCATCAAGGTCGACGTGGAAGAACTGTGCCGGGAGTTCCCGCTCTACCCGCCCCCGGTCTGATCGACGGCGTCCGGCGCGTCCTCGGCAGCGGGGGCGCGCTGGCGTCGGTGCTCGACGGCTTCGAGCCGCGCGCCAGCCAGCAGCAGATGGCCGAGGCCGTCGCGCGCGTCGTCACCGACGAGGGCGTGCTGCTCGCCGAGGCCGGCACCGGCACCGGCAAGACGCTGGCGTACCTCGTGCCAGCCATCCTCTCCGGCCGCAAGGTGCTGGTGTCCACGGGCACCCGCAACCTCCAGCAACAGCTGATCGACAAGGACGTGCCCCTGCTCCAGAAGGCGCTCGGGCCGTTCCGGGCGACGTGCATGAAGGGGCGCGGCAACTACCTGTGCCTGCATCGCTTCGAGCAGGCCCTGCAGGACGACCGCCCCCGCGACGACGAGACGCGTGTGGCGATGACGCTGATTGCGCACTGGGCGCCGCGCACCCCGACCGGCGACCGCGCCGAACTCGCCGACCTGCCCGAGGATCTGCCCTTCTGGCACGGCATCGCGGCGACCACCGAGAACTGCCTCGGCAGCGAGTGTCCGCGCTACACGGACTGTTTCGTGACGCGCATGCGCCAGGAGGCCGCCGACGCCGACGTGGTGATCGTCAACCATCACCTGCTGTGCGCCGACGCCGCCGTGCGCCGCCATTCGTACGGTGCAGTGATTCCGGAGTGCCAGGTCGGCATCATCGACGAGGCGCATCAGCTCGAGGACGTCGCGACGCAGTATTTCGGCGTGGCGGTCAGCAGCTATCGCGTCGAGCAGCTCTTCACCGACGCGGCGGCGATCCGCACGTCGCCGTTGTTCGTGCCGCAGCAGGAAGCCTCCGCCGTGGCGCGCGCCATCGAGGGGCTCGCCACGGCGTCCCGGGCGTTCTTCCTCGATCTGCAGACGCGACGCCCCGGCATCCGACAGAACTCGACGCCCGACCAGGGCTCGACGCTGTTCGACGAGCGGTTGCGGGTGACCGGCGAGTTGCTGGCGCACGCGGCCGGGGAGAGCGGACTCGAGCTGATCGGCGCGCTCGGCGCCTTCGAGGAGGCGCTGACGCTCGTGAAGGACGCGCCCGAGGACCTGCGGGCCCTGGCGAAACGCGCTGGCGAGACGCGCGACGACCTCCGCTTCCTGCTGCGCGCCGAGGCCGAGGAATACGTCTATTTCCTCGAGTTGCGCGGACGACGGGTCGAGCTGCGGGCGGCGCCGATCGACGTCTCGCACATCATTCGCGATGTCCTGATCGATCGCCTGCCGTCACTCGTCCTGACGTCGGCCACGCTGTCCATCGGCGGATCGTTCGGCTACGTGCGGGCCCGTCTGGGCGTCGGGGAGGCGCTCGAGGTCCGGGTGCCGTCGGAGTTCGACTATCGCACGCAGGCGCTGGTCTATCTGCCGCGCAAGATGCCGGATCCGCGCACGCCGGACTTCGCCGCGGCGTTTGCCGACGAGGCCGCGAGCCTGCTCACGGCGAGCGAGGGGCGCGCCTTCCTGCTGTTCACGAGCTACGCCGCGTTGCGCGATGCGCACGCGCGGCTGTCGACACGTCTGCCGTATCCGATGCTCGTGCAGGGCACCATGCCGCGGGGCGTGCTCATCGAGCAGTTCCGTCGCACGCCGAATGCGGTGCTCTTCGGCACCTCGAGCTTCTGGCAGGGCGTGGACGTGGTGGGCGACGCCCTGAGCTGCGTGATCATCGATCGCATCCCGTTCGCCTCACCGGGCGACCCGGTCGTGGCGGCCCGGATCGAGGCGCTGCAGCGGCGCGGCATCGACGCGTTCGCGGGCTTCCAGGTGCCGCTCGCGATCCTGACGCTGCTGCAGGGCGTCGGGCGGCTGATTCGGCACCAGCAGGACCGCGGCGTGATCGCGCTGCTCGACCCGCGACTGCAGTCCATGGGCTACGGGCGGCGCTTCCTGAATGCCCTGCCGCCGGCCCCGGTCACGCGCCGCCCCGAGGATGTCGTGCGCTTCTTCGGGGCGGCCGCACGCTAGCGCGACGGGCGGATGCAGCTGATGACGATGGGCGTGTGATCGCCTGCGAGCTGCGCGGCGCCGGACTGGGGA
Source organism: Luteitalea sp. (assembly GCF_022842525.1). Lineage (NCBI taxonomy): Bacteria > Pseudomonadati > Acidobacteriota > Vicinamibacteria > Vicinamibacterales > Vicinamibacteraceae > Luteitalea > Luteitalea sp. Next base: position 3,176 of record NZ_JALHPM010000177.1, on the reverse strand, counting down.
TCGATGTCGGGATCGAGGTTGCCGGGCGCGCGGCTGTAGGCGATCGACGCGTGCAGTTGTTCGATCGGCGTCGGTGCCGTCTGCGTGCACGGCCGATCCTCGATCGGCGCCATCACATGTTCTCGGCCGTCCACGTGCCAGAACCCGAGGGCATGACCGACTTCGTGCGCGACCGTGGCCGGGCGGATGCGGGTGCCGGGGCAGCCGCCACACCGATTCAGGTTGAGCCAGATGCGGCCCGGGTCACCGGCGAGGCGAGCCTGGCCGCACGTGTTGGAGAACGGATTCTCCTCGAACACCACGGTGATCCACCCCGTGCGCTCCGGGTCGTCGCGCCCGGTCTCGATGGTCGCCACCTGCAGCGTCCCGCCGCTGAACTCCCGGACCGACGACTGGATGGTGGCGGTGATCGAGGCAATCGTCGCCGGGTCCACGTCGCGGCCCGAGGTGTCCACGGTGCGCACGTAGATGGACGGTGGTCGCGTGAGACGGCGCAGGGGCTGGAGTTCGGCCGGCGTCTCCGTCGCGTTGCGGACCAGCTGTCGATAGAAATCGAGCGCGAACGGGGCTGACAACGGCAGCAGGTCGATCTGGACGTCGGTGCGCTCCCGCTCGTAGCGCAGCCACAGCGAGCGATCGACGTGTCCCGGCGCGACGACGTCGACACGATAGGGCGTCGAGGCGGGCGTGGTGGCGCTCGTGTACCGGAACGTGCCGTCGGCCGCGCTCTGGGTGGGCGGCCCACCGGCAAAGGTGAGCGAGGCACCGGCCACGGGCCCGCGGGTTCCGCTGGCGATCGTGCGTCCCGCCACCGCGAAGGCGAAGCTCGGGGTCGGCGGGGTCGGCGTCGGGGTCGCCACCGGCGGAGTCGGTGAGACGGGGCTCGACGGGGTGCTGCTGCCGCCACCGCAGGCAGCCAGTCCGGCCGTCAGGAGCAGCAGGAACACCGGCCGGGCGGCCGGGCGGGGGACCGACATCCCGAAATTGTCGGGCTCGTGCGGGTTGTCGTCAACGGACCGAGCCAGACGGGGCGACGGTACCATGGCGCGTCATGCCTCAGCGCCTGCCCATCGCCGCGTGGATCGTCGCTGCGTCGCTGATGGCGGCGCATCTGGCCACGCTCGGTCGCTACGGCATCTTCCGCGACGAGTTCTACTACCTGGCCAACGGCCGTCACCTCGCGTGGGGCTACGTCGACCATCCGCCGCTGGTGGCGGGCCTGGCGTGGCTCGTCGAGCACACGATCGGCACGTCGATCTACGCGCTGCGGGCCCCGATGCTGCTGGCACTGTTGGCCGTGCTGGCGGTGATCGTCGGACTCGTGCGTCGGCTCGGTGGCGGCGGGGTCGCGGTGACGATCGCCTGGGTCGCCTTCGCCCTCAGCCCGTACTACCTGTACACGTTTCATTACCTGTCGATGAACGCCCCGGAAGTCCTGTGGTGGTCGCTGGCCGTGCTGCTGCTGATGCGGGCCACGGGCCCACGAGCGGCAGCGGAGGACGAGGCTCCTGCCGTCGACGCCGTGGGGCCGACCGCCGCGATCGCGACCGCAGCGTGGCCCTGGGTGAGCTTCGGCGTGGTCATGGGGCTGGCCGCCCTGACCAAGGTCTCGGGTCTGGTGTGGGGCGCGGGGCTTGCGCTGGGCCTGCTGGTGTCGCCGGCACGCCGGCACCTGCGCTCGCCCTGGCCGTGGGCGGCCGTCGCTATCGCGGCGATGATCGTCCTTCCGCACGTGTGGTGGCAGGTCGCCAACGACTGGCCAACCGCCGAGTTCGTCCGCAATGCCCAGGCCAACAAGATCGTCCCGCTCGCGCCGGGCACCTTCCTCCGCGAGCAGGTGTCACTGCTCGGTCCGATTGGCGCGCTGATCGCCCTGACCGGCTTCGCAGGACTGGTGACTCGCCTGCGCCACGGCCGCGGCCATGCCGTGGCGGTCGTCTTCGTGCTGATCGTGTTTCTCGCGCAGCGATCGAAGGCCTACTACGCGATGCCCGCCTACCCGGTCCTGCTGGCCGCTGGTGGTGTCGTGCTGGAGCGATGGACCCCCTGGCGTTGGTGGTGGGGCCGACTCGCGCTGGCCTGCCTGCTGCTCTTCGGCGTCCTGCTCGTGCCGGTCACCCTGCCCGTGCTGCCAGAGGCGTGGGTGCCCGGCTATCTCGCGCGACTCGGCCTCACCGTCGAGTCCGGCGAACGACACCGCACGGGCCCGCTCCCGCAGCACTTCGCCGACATGTTCGGCTGGGAGACCCTCGCCGATGATGTGGCGCGTGTGGCGGCGACGCTGACAGCAGACGAGCGGGCGACGGCGCGCATCTACACGCAGAACTACGGTGAGGCTGGCGCCCTCGAGTACTACGGGCCGTCACGCGGGCTGCCGCCCGTGATCTCCGGGCACAACGCCTATTGGCACTGGGGGCCCGGTCCCGACACCGGCGGCGTCCTCATCATCGTCGGCGGCCGGGCTGTCGATCACCGCGAGGTGTTCCTGGACGTGGCCGAGCGTGGCCGGACGACATGCACCCTATGCATGCCATACGAACAGGACCTGCCGATCTTCGTCGCTCGAGGTCTGCGCGTCCCGCTGAGCGAGATCTGGCCGGCCGTGAAGCACTTCGACTGAACGGTGTCCAGGGGAGCAGGGACAAGGACGCAAGTCACCAGGGAGCCGAGGGACAAGGGACAGGGCAACCGGGACAAGGGGCCGAGGCGCGGCGGGTCGCTGGTCCCTCGTCCCTCGAGTCCTTGTCCCTGGTCCCTTGCCGCCCTGGTGACGTCACACCTGCTCCCTTGTCCCTTGCTCCCGGCGCCCCCGCGACTGAACTGTGTCCAAGGGAACAGGGACAAGGACGCAAGTCACCAGGGAGCCGAGGGACCAGGGACAGGGCGACAGGGACAAGGGGCCGAGGCGCGGCGGGTCGCTTGTCCCTCGTCCCTCGAGTCCTTGTCCCTGGTCCCTCGCCGCCCTGGTGACGTCACACCTGCTCCCTTGTCCCTTGCTCCCGGCGCCCCCGCGACTGAACGGTGTCCAGGGGAGCAGGGACAAGGACGCAAGTCACCAGGGCGTCGAGGGACAAGGGACAGGGCAACAGGGACAAGGGCCGAGGCGCGGCGGGTCGCTGGTCCCTCGTCCCTCGAGTCCTTGTCCCTGGTCCCTTGCCGCCCTGGTGACGTCACAC
>NZ_JALHPM010000176.1:0-13182 GCF_022842525.1 Luteitalea sp. | reverse complement strand
GCACGCAACTGCTCGAGCCGGGCCCGGGCGGCGGCGGCGGCCGCGTCGAAGCGGGTCTGCAACAGCGACGGTGCCTCGTCGCCCGCCGCCAGCTGCTGCCAGGCGTCGACGGCCGCCTCGAGGGGGGCGGAGATGGCGTCGGCGCGCGTCTCGTGGGCGAGCCCTTCCACCATGTCGCAGAGGCGGTCGCGACTGAGCTCCCCCGGCTGGGCCGGGGTCTCCATCGTCACCGGCCGCTGCTCGCGCAACCGCGTGCGGGCGCGGCGCGACACGAGCTTGTTCTTGGCGCGGTTGGCCACCTGCTCGAGGGCGTCGGCCTCGGTGAGCGACTCGAGGGCCGACAGCGCCACGTCCTTGTGCTCGCTGTTGAGGGCCACCAGCAGCCGCTCGGCCGGATCGGTCATCAGCGCGAGGGCCGCCAACCGGATGCCCCCTTCGCTGGCGCGCCCGGCCACGCTGCCAATCAGGCGCGGCGCCGAGAGCCGCCGCAGCGCGGCCAACCCGACGGCTTCCGCATCGGTCGTGCGCGCCACCACCGCCAGATCCCGCTCGTCGTCGAGGCCGGCCAGCGCCTCGAGCGCCTCGGCCTCGTTGCTGCCGTCGGTGGCGAGATCCATGAGGAGCTTGCGGGCTTCGGCACGGACGCCTTCGTCCATGTCGCTGCGTGCGACGCTCGCGAGGGTGCCGATGTCTTCCACCCGCGCCACGGCCCGCCGGCGTACACCGGCGTCCGCATCCTCGCGGGCGAGACTGCACAGCACCTCCTGGGCATCGTCTCCAAGCTCGTTGACCGCCTCGAGCCGGATGGCCGGGTCGGCATGCTTCCACTTGGGCTGCCGAAAGCGATCGAAGAGGGCCATGACAGTACGTTCTCCGGAAGAAACCCAGCGCGGCTGGCAGCCGCGCGACAGAACCGGTAGTCTACCTGCTCATCCCGACGTTCTGCCACCACACGCCTCGACCATGCCTCCGCCCTCGCGCCCGTCACACTTCGATCGCTCGATCATCGAGGGGTCTCTCGGGCGCGCCGTCTGGCGCATCGCCTGGCCCACGATGCTCCAGAACGCCATCGGCGGGCTGCAGGGCATCATCGACCACGCCATGGTGGGCCACTTCGTCGGCTACACCGCCAATGCGGCCATCGGCGTCAGCTGGCAGATCTTCCTCGTCGTCATCGTCTTCATCAGCTCGCTGTACGCCGGGATGGGCGTGCTGGTGGCGCGCTTTGCCGGCGCCGGGGACCGCGAGGCCGTGGACCGGGCCGTCGGGCAGGCGTTCCTGGTGTCGCTGGTCCTGGCCGGCGGCATCATGGCGCCGGTCGGCTACCTGCTCTCACCCCGCCTGCTCCTGTTCGTCAACGCCACGTCGGAGGTACGCGAGGCGGCCCTGCCCTTCCTGCGCCTCATGTTCGTCGGCGGCATCGGCCTGTTGACGTTCTTCCTGCTCGGTGGCGCCTTCCGCGCCGCCGGCGACCCGCGCACCCCCCTGCGGCTTGGCATCCTGCTGACGACCCTGAACGTCGTCTTCAACATCGTCCTGATCCGCGGAGCGGGCCCGATTCCGGCCTTTGGCGCCACCGGGGCCGCGATGGGCACGGTGGCGGCCTCGCTGATCGTGGCGATCCTCGGCCTGGTCGCCATGCGCTCGCCCACCGCCGCCATCCACCTGCCCAGCCTCACCGCCCTGCGGCCGGACTGGGCGCTCATCCGCCAGTTGTTCAAGTTCGGGTTGCCTACCGGCTTCCAGGGCGTGGCGATGAACGTCGGTGGCGTCTTCCTGCTGCGCTTCATCGGGGCCCTGCCCCAGAGCGCCCACGCACAGGCCGCGTACGCCATCGCCTACACCGAGCTGTTCTCGCTGATCACGTTCACGTCCGTCGGCGTCATGGGCGCGACGGCCGCCGTGGTCGGCCAGAACCTCGGGGCGGGCTGTCCCGATCGCGCGTGGCAGGCGGTCGGCGTCAGTTCGCGCCTCGCGTTCGGCGTCGCCGTCGGGGTCGGCCTGCTGTTCCTGCTCATCCCCGGGCCCTTGCTGGCCATCTTCGGCGTCGACGACCCGATCACGAGCGAGATTGCCCGCAGTCTCCTGCGGCACCTGGCCGTCTCGGGCCTCTTCGTCACGGTGGCCCTCGCCTACACCGGCGCGCTGCAGGGGTCCGGCGACACCCGCAGCCCCCTGTACATCTCGATCGTCTCGCAGGTCCTCATCCCGCTGGGTCTGTGCACCCTGTTCCAGCGCACCGGCACGTTCGAGCCGGTCGACATCTGGCGCGCCATCGTCGCCGGGCACATGACGCGGTGCCTGCTGTCGATCATCCGGTTCCGCCAGGGCAAGTGGCAACGCATCGTCGTGGATGTCGGGCAACGGGTGCCCGACACGCCGCGACAGGAGGTCACATAGCAATGGGCGACGCGAACAGGCATGTGGTGGCGATCTTCGGCGGGGCCTGTGCGGGCTCCACGGCAGCAGACATCCTCGCCGCCCGCGGCATCGACGTGGTGGTCTTCGAACAGAACGCCAGACCCTACGGCAAGATCGAGGACGGCCTGCCCCGCTGGCATCGCGACCAGCGCCGCATGGAATACAAGCGCATCGACGCGCGCCTCGACCGCCCCGGCGTGCACGTCGTCCCCCGCACCCGCCTCGGCACCGACCTGCAGTTCGACGAGGTCATCGGGTGGGGGTTCAGCGCCGTGCTGCTGGCCAACGGGGCATGGCGCGATCGGCCGCTCGACATCCCCGGCGCCGATGCCTGGCTCGGGCGCGGCCTGGTCTACCAGAACCCCTTCATCTACTGGTTCAATCACGCCCCGGAGGCCAGTTACAGCGGCCCCCGCTACACGATTCCGCCCGGCGCGATCTGCATCGGGGGCGGGCTGGCGTCCATCGACGTCATCAAGGTGTTCCAGCTCGAACAATACGGGCGGGCGCTGGCCGCACGTGGCATCGCCGTGACGATGCACGACCTGGAGCACGCCGGTATCGCCGCCACCTGTCTCGCGCACGGCATCGACGACCCGGCGTCGCTCGGTGTCGCGGACGGTTGGCTCGTCTACCGTCGGCGGGTCGAGGACATGCCGCTGGCCACGCCGCCCCCGAACGCCACGGCCGACCAGGTGCTCAAGATCGAGGCGGTCCGCCGCAAGATGCTGACCAAGGCCCAGGAGAAGTTCCGGTTCCACGTGCGCCCGATGGCCCTGCCCGTCGCCCTGCTCACCGAAGAGGACCGCGTCACCGGCGTCCGCTTCGTCGAGACCGAGATGCGTGACGGCAAGGCCGTGCCGCTCGACGATCGGGCGTTCGACCTCCACAGCACGCTCGTGGTCAGTGCCATCGGCAGCCTGCCCGAGCCGCTGCCGGGTATCGTGATGAAGGGCACGTTCTACGACTATGCGGACTGGGACACGGGCGCCTACGCCCCGGTCCCCGGCGTCTTCGGGGTCGGCAACGTGGTGACCGGCCGCGGCAACATCAAGGCCTCCGAGCAGCACGCGAAGGGCGTGGCCCACTGGCTGGCCGAGCACTACCTCGGCGTGCAACCCGAGCAGACGCCACGCAGCATCGACCAGATGACGGCCGGCGCCGAGGCGGGAGCCGCGGTCGCGGCCGCGCAGGTGGCCAGCTACGTGGAGGCGCGTCCGCCCCTCACGGCGGCGGAGGCCGAGGCCCTGCTGGCCCGGGTCCGCACCCGCCAGTCGCAGGTCGGCTACGGCACGTACGTCGACTGGATGGCGCAGGTGACGCCGGCGGATGCCGACTAGCCCGGCGCCGCCCAGCGCTTCGCCCTTTGTTCGCTTTCATGTAGCCTGTAGCCAGACGGCCGACCGACGCCGGCCGTGCCTGTCGACGAAGGCCGACGGCCGCCTGCCGACGGCCGTCAGTGAAATCGCCAATGTCCACTGAACCGAATCTGTTCGATCTGCCCGACGCGCCCGACGGTGGTGGCCCGCCTGCCCCCGGCGGCGCGGCCCCGCCGCCCACCGGCCCGGGCGAGACCGCCATCGCCCTGCACGATGCCGCGCAGACGCGGTACCTGAACTACGCCCTGTCGGTCATCACCTCGCGGGCCCTGCCCGACGTGCGCGACGGCCTCAAGCCGGTGCAGCGCCGCATCCTCTACACGATGTGGCAGCAGAACCTGACCGCGGACGCCAAGCATCGCAAGTGCGCCAAGGTCGTCGGCGACGTGATGGGCAACTATCACCCGCATGGCGACAACGCGCTCTACGAAACGCTCGTTCGCATGGCGCAGCCCTTCTCGCTGCGCTATCCGCTGATCGACGGCTCGGGCAACTTCGGGTCGCTCGATGGCGATGGCGCCGCCGCCATGCGCTACACCGAGTGCCGCCTGGCGCGCATCAGTGACGAACTGCTCACCGAGCTCGATCAGGACACGGTGCCGTTCCGGCCCAACTACGACGGCACGCGCACCGAGCCCGTGGTGTTGCCGTCGCGCGTGCCCACGCTGCTGATCAACGGCGCGATGGGCATCGCCGTCGGCATGGCGACCAACATCCCGCCCCATCACCTCGGCGAGGTGTGCACGGCGCTGCTCCGGCTGATCGACAACCCGGAGCTCACGACGCTGCAGTTGTGCAAGTACGTCAAGGGGCCCGACTTCCCCACCGGCGGGCAGATCCTCAATTCGCCCGACGAACTGAAGGAGATCTACCGCACCGGCAGCGGCGCCATCCGACTGCGGGGGATGTGGGAGAAGGGCGAGGTCGGCCGCACGACCAAGGTGATCACGATCACCGCCATTCCCTACACGGTGGACAAGTCCGAGCTGGTGACGCGCATCGCGGACCTGGTGATCTCGCGCAAGCTGCCACCGCTGCTCGACGTACGCGACGTCAGCACCGACGACATCCGCGTCGAACTCGAGATCAAGCGCGATGCGGACGAGGCGCTGGTGATGGCCTATCTGTGTCGGCACACGCCGCTGCAGGTCAGCCTCGGGGTCAACCTGACCTGCCTGATCCCGACCGAGCAGGACGACATCGGCCGTCCGGAGCGGCTCGACCTGAAGGCGATGCTCTGGCACTTCCTGCATTTCCGCATGGACGTGGCCAGCCGTCGGCTCGAGCACGAAGCCGCCACGATTGCCCGCCGCGTCCACATCCTCGAAGGCTTCGAGAAGGTCTTCGATGCCCTCGACGCGATTCTGCAGATCGTGCGCACGTCCGACGGCAAGGCCGACGCCGCGGCCAAGATCATCGCCAGGTTCGGCCTCGATGCCGAGCAGACCGACGCGATTCTCGAGCTCAAGGTCTACCGCCTCGCGCGTCTCGAGATCCTCATCATCCGGCGCGAGCTCGCCGACAAGCGTGAGCGGGCGGCCGAGATCGCCGCGCTGCTGGCCGACGAACCGGGGCGCTGGGCGCTCGTGCGCAGCGAGGTGGCCGAGGTCCAGAAGCTGTACAGCGACACCCGCGCCGACCGTCGGCGGACGACGTTTGCCAGCGATGCCGACGTGGTCGAGTACGACGCCGAGGCCTTCATCATCGAGGAGGACAACGTCGTCCTCGTGTCGCGCGACGGCTGGATCAAGCGCCAGAAGGAGGTCAAGGATCCAGCCACGACGCGCCTGCGCGAGGGCGACGAGATCCTGGCGGCCGTCGGTGGCAGTACGCGGGCGACCGTGGTGCTCTTCACGTCGCTCGGCGTGGCCTACACCTGCCGCATCGTCGACGTCCCGGCGTCGACCGGGTATGGCGAACCGGTGCAGCGCCTGTTCAAGTTCAAGGACGGCGAGCGCGTGATCGCCGTCATGAGCCTCGACCCGCGTGTCAGTCCGGGGCTGCAGCCGAAGCAGGAGGGCGACACGCCGCCGCGCCACGCGTTTGCCGCCACCTCGGATGGGTACGCGCTCCGCTTCAGTCTGGCGCCGTACGTCGAGCCGAGCACGCGGGCCGGCCGCAAGTTCGTCAAGATGCCGGATGGCGTCGAGGTCGTGGGCGTGGTGCAGATGACCGGCGACGAGACCATCATCGCGGCGACACGCGAGGCGCGCGCGATGCTGTGCCCGGCCGCCGAGGTCAACGTCCTGTCGGGCCCCGGCCGCGGCGTCATCCTCATCAAGATCGACGGCGCGAAGGATCGCCTGCTCGGGTTCATCGCCTCGAAGGGCGATCGCGACCTGATGGTGGTCGAGACCTCTCGGGGCGCCGAGCAGACCGTCAGCACGGCCAAGTACGAGGTCACGGCGCGCGGCGGCAAGGGGCGCGAACTGCTGCAGCGCGGGTCATTCACGCGGGTCGTGCCGCCGGCGCCCACGGTGGTCGGCGTGCCCGAATGAGGGAGGGACATCGGATGTCGGACTGGCGACGCCTCGTGCTCGTCCTGACGCTGGCCATGATCGCGGTGGGTGGCGGCTGTGCGGCGCAGGACGCGACGCCGGACACCGGCTGGCGGGTCGGCACCTCGAGCCGGTCGGTACTCCCCACCGTGGATGGCGGCCACGGCTACGCGGCGCCCGAGCGCCTGCCACCCGATGCCGATGCCGACGACCCCGGGGTGTTTGCCGCCCAGTTCGACCAGGGACCGATCACCGTCGGCAACGGCAAGGACAATGCGCACTGGGTGCGCGACGACCTGCGCGTCCGGACGCTGGCACTGCAGCGCACCGGCAGCGATCAGGTCGTGGTGATCGCCGCGGCCGACGTCTACATGGTGTTCAGGCCCGACGCGGAGGAGCTCCGGCGGATGGTGCGCGAGGTCCTGCCCGCGCCCCTGCGCGATCGCGTGGAGGTGATGGTCCACGCGACGCACAACCATCACGGGCCGGACACGGCCTTTGCCGTCAACGCCGAGTGGTACCGCTTCTTCCTCGAGCAGGCACGCGACGCCGTGCGCGAGGCGGTGGAGCGACTCGAGCCCGCCACGCTGCGGGTGGCCGAAGGGACGCACTACTTCGGCGGCAGTGATCTCAGCGGCCTGCGCGTGTTCGATCCCACGCTCGGCGTGCTGCAGGCCAGGGCCACCGACGGGCGCGTCATCGCCACCGTCGTCAACTGGGCCAATCATCCCGAGAGCACCCTCAACTGGTCGCCGCCGCGCGACCGGATCGCCGCGGCCTGCCGCACGCTGGCGTGGGACGAGACGGCCTGCGACGCCCAGGGGCGGTACCTGACCGCGGACTTCCCGGGGGCCCTCGCCCGCTGGCTCGGACGCCGCCTGGGTGGCGAAGTCATCTACATCAACGGCGCGATCGGCGCGATGGCCTCGCCGCTGGACGTGCCGGCGTGGGAGGTGGGCGACCGCGCCCCGGTCGGCAACGGGTACACCGTGCCGCCCAATGCCACGCCTCCGGGCAGTGCCGGGCGCGACTTCCTCGTCCGCAACTTCCGCAAGGCCATTCTCGTCGGCGAGCAACTCGGTGTGGCCGTCGAGGGGCTGCTGCGCGACACCGTCCCGCTCGAGCCGACGCGGCTCGAGGTGCGGCACCAGGCCTTCTTCACCCGGATGTCCAACATCGGGTTCCGCAAGCTCGCGGTGGTCGATGCGCAGACCGGGCGTCCGGGACTCGGCTTCAAGGTCGGCGAGCTGTTCACGTGTCCGTCGACGGGCCCCAAGACGGCCGCCACGTGCCAGGACGATGGCCGCGCGACCGAGGAGGATCCGGTCATGGGCCCCATCCGGAAGGGCGATCACACCAGGACCACGGTCAGCCTCCTGCGCGTGGGCGACCTCACGTTCGGCTTCCTGCCGGGTGAGGTCCCGGGCGAGCTGGTGATCGGCTTGCCGCGCGGCATCCGACGCACCCCCGAGCGCTGGGCCGACGAGGCACCGGCCGCGCACGCGTCCCCGGACCGCATCGCCACGCCCGGCTACGTCAAGCGGATGCTCCCGGGCACGTGGCGGTGGGCCGTGGGTCTCGGCAACGACGAACTGGGCTACATCCTGCCACTTGCCGACTTCCGCGTGCTGTGCGTCGCGGATCGTCTCGGGGCCCCGGGGACGTGCGCCCGCCTGCACGCCGCAGGCGTCATCGACTATCCGGATGCCGTGTCGGGGGCGCGCTGCAAGGCGCTGACCGACGCCCCGACCGGTGTCGAGGCCTTACCCGAGGGGAGCGCCCGGGAGGCCGTGATCGGATCGTGTCGCTATGGCCAGGCTCTGGGCCGCGCCGAGGGGCACTACGAAGAGACCAACGCGGTGGGCTGGGATGCCGCGGCCGACATGATGACGGCCGTGTCGGCGCTCACGGGGAGCTCGGATCGCACCCAGATCAACGAGCGCTTCGAGGGCCACCACCACCGGTACCCGCCGCCGACGCCGTAACCCGTCGGACGCCTCGGCGAGGCGTCCCTCCCATCACGCCGTGACGGATCGCGTCTGGAAGCCGGCGTCTTCGAGGTCGTGCAGGATGGCATCCATCCGGGCGGCCACGTCGGCGGGCAGCTCATCGTGATGCTGCTTGATGAGGCGGCTCATGGTGAAGGCGCGGAAGCGGATGGCCTCCATGTGGAACGCCTTGATGGCCCGTTCGAGGTGTTCGCCGAGTTCGATCAGCTGACTGACGACGGGCGAGGGCGGCACGGTGCGCAGGTAGGCCACGAGCGCGCCGGCGTCCTGCGCGGCCTTGTCGCGGGGGGTGGGAGCAGAGGTCACGGCGGCCATCATAGCGGGGTGGCCGCGGGCCGAGAAGCCCCCCGAGCGGCGTGCTGGCGCGGTTTTCGCCGGCGGGTGCGTTCGTCAACTTGCTTGATACGTTAAAGTTAGCGTTTCCACAAACCGTGTCATCGCCCTTGCTGAACCGTGTGGGTTCCGGCATACTGCCGCCACTTGCGCTGGACGCATTCCGTGTCCGCGCCCCACGTCTTCCTCTCCACGCGAGGCACACGAGACTTATGGGTTCAGCTGCGTCGCGCGAAGCCATTCGCGCCATCCGGGATTGGGCCGTCACTGGCCCGGCCGCCCGCCCCGCTCCCCGCACGGCCGACGACTTCGGTCGGCTCGTCTTCAGCGATGCCGTCCAGCGCATCAAGCTGCCGCGGGCCGTCTACAAGGCCCTGCGCCGCACCATCACGCGCGGCCAGACCCTCGACGAGTCCGTGGCCGACGCCGTGGCCGTCGCGGTCAAGGACTGGGCGCTCGAGCATGGCGCCACTCACTACACCCACTGGTTCCAGCCCCTCACCGGCATCACGGCCGAGAAGCACGACGCCTTCCTGTCGCCGACGCCCGAAGGCAAGGCCGTCACCGAGTTCAGCGGCAAGGAACTGATCAAGGGGGAGCCCGACGCCTCGTCGTTCCCGTCCGGGGGCATGCGCTCGACGTTCGAAGCGCGTGGCTACACGGCGTGGGACCCGACCAGCCCGCCCTGGATCTACAAGACGGCGTCCGGCACCACGCTGGTCATCCCCAGCGCCTTCGTCAGCTGGACCGGTGAATCGCTCGACAAGAAGACGCCGCTGCTGCGCTCCATCGAGGCGCTGTCCAAGCAGGCCGTGCGCATCCTGACGCTGTTCGGCTCGTCGGCCGATCGCGTGATGACGACGTGCGGGCCCGAGCAGGAGTACTTCCTGATCGACGCGCACTTCTACTACGCGCGCCCCGACCTGATTGGCGCCGGCCGCACGCTGTTCGGGGCCAAGCCGCCCAAGGGCCAGGAGCTCGAGGACCAGTACTTCGGCTCGATCCCGGAGCGCGTGCTCGCCTGCATGCGCGAGGTCGAGGACGAGCTCTACGCCATCGGCGTGCCGATCAAGACGCGGCACAACGAAGTGGCGCCGAGCCAGTACGAGATCGCGCCGATCTTCGAGCACGCCAACGTCGCCACCGACCATCAGATGATGGTGATGGAGACGCTCAAGCGCGTCGCGCCCAAGCACGGGCTGGCCTGCCTGCTCCACGAGAAGCCGTTTGCCGGCGTCAACGGTTCCGGCAAGCACGTCAACTGGAGCATGAGCGACAGCGAGGGCAACAACCTCCTGAACCCGGGCGACACGCCGCACGACAACATCCAGTTCCTGGTGTTCTGCGCCGCCGTCATGCGCGCCGTCAACAAGTACCAGGGCCTGCTGCGCATGAGCGTGGCCAGCGCCGGCAACGACCACCGCCTCGGCGCCAACGAAGCGCCGCCGGCGATCATCTCGATCTTCCTCGGCGACATGCTGACCAGCATCTTCGAGCAGATCGAGAAGGGGGCCACCCGGCACACGACGCACGGCGGCCTGCTCGAGACCGGCGTCGACGTCCTGCCCAAGCTGCCGCGTGATGCCGGCGACCGCAACCGCACGAGCCCGTTCGCCTTCACCGGCAACAAGTTCGAGTTCCGCGCGGTGTCGTCCAACCAGAGCATCGCCTTCCCCAACATCGTCCTCAACGTGGCGGTGACCGAGTCGCTCGACTACATCGCCACCGACCTCGAGAAGTCGGTCGAGAAGGGCGTCGATCTCCAGGAGGCCGTCGGCAAGCTCCTGGTGAAGCTGGTGAAGGAGAACAAGCGGATCATCTTCAACGGCAACGGCTACTCGGAGGCCTGGCAGAAGGAAGCGGCCAAGCGCGGCCTGCTCAACGCCCGCAACACGGTCGATGCCCTGCCGGAACTGACGACCGCCGAGGCCGTGAAGCTGTTCGAGAGCTACAAGGTCCTCAACAAGCGTGAGCTCGAGGCGCGTCTCGAGATTAACTTCGAGGCCTACAACAAGACGATCAACATCGAAGCGCAGACCATGGTGCTGATGGCCAACCGGTACATCCTGCCGGCGGCCCTCGGGTACCTGACGCAGGTCGCGCAGAGCGTCGCGGCGGGCAAGGCCGCCGGCGTCCAGAGCAAGGAAGCCAAGAAGCTGCTCGTCGAGATCAGCGGCCTGGTCGACACGCTCAAGGTGCGCACCGAGGCCCTGATCAAGGCGCTCGCCCACGAGGGCAACGGCGACTCGCACAAGCACGCCACGTACATGCGCGACAAGATCGTCCCGGCGATGACGGCGCTGCGCGAGACCGGCGATGCGATCGAATCGCTGGTGCCGTCCAACGACTGGCCGCTCCCCACGTACCGGGAGATGCTCTTCATCAAGTAGCGGCGTCGCCGGTCGGCCGTCGGCACGCGGCCGTCGGCCTTCGAACTTCCGTCTTCGGACTTCGGACTTCGGACTTCGGCCCTGAAAGGCGGCGGGTGCACCTGCACTCGCCGCCTTTTCGTTTTTCTTCGCCCTTTCCCCGTTTCCCTTTATCCTTGGCTCTGGCCGTTTTGCCCTGTTCGCCCTTTTTGCCCGTACGCACTTTCTGAATGTCCACGTCCTACACCGCCAAAGACATCACCGTCCTCGAGGGCCTCGAGCCGGTGCGCAAGCGCCCCGGCATGTACATCGGCGGCGTGGGCGCCTCCGGCCTGCATCACCTCGTCTGGGAGATTCTCGACAACTCCATCGACGAGGCGATGAACGGGCATGCGACCCAGATCGGCGTCACGCTGCATGCCGATGGCAGTTCGATCACGGTGACCGACGATGGCCGCGGCATCCCCGTGGATGTCCACGCCAAGACGAAGAAGACCGCGCTGGAGCTGATCTTCACGGTGCTGCACGCCGGCGGCAAGTTCGAGCAGGGCAACTACAAGACGTCCGGTGGCCTGCACGGCGTCGGCGCCAGCGTCGTCAACGCGCTCTCGCGGGAGCTGGTCGCCACGGTCAAGCGTGACGGCTTCCAGTGGGAGCAGCGCTTCCGGCAGGGCGTGCCCCAGGGGCCGCCGACCAAGCTGGGACCCGCCCGCGGCAGCGGCACGACGGTCTTCTTCCGGCCCGACACGACGATCTTCCCGAAGATCGAGTTCGACGCCGACACCATCGCCCAGCGGCTCGAGGTGGCCAGCTACCTGCACCGCGGTCTCCGCATCACGTACGAGAACGAGGTCACCCGGCAGAAGGTGACCTACGCCCATGCCGATGGCCTGGCCGACTACCTGCGCAAGCTGGTCGCCGAGCGCGGCACCAAGCCCGTGCACGAGAGCGCGTTCGTCGTCTCGCGCGATGGCGCCCTCCGGCTCGACCTCGCGATGCAGTGGACCGAGTCCACCGACGAGCACCTGCGCAGCTACGTCAACGGCATCCCGACCGGATCGGGCGGCACCCACGAGAACGGCTTCCGCGCCGGTCTCGGCAAGGCGATGCGCAACTTCATCGAGACGCACAACCTCTCGCCGCGTGGCGTCACGCTGACGGCCGAAGACCTCCGGGAGGGACTCGTCGGCGTGCTGAGCGTGTTCATCGAGGAGCCGCAGTTCCAGGGGCAGACCAAGGACCGCCTGAACAACCCGGAGGTGCAGTCGGCCGTCGACGGCCTCGTACGCCCCGCCCTCGAGCACTGGCTGAATCAGAACATCTCGATCGCCGAAGCCATCGTGGCGCGGGTGATCCTGTCGGCCCGTGCCCGCGAAGCGAGCCGCGCCGCCCAGCAGGAAGTCACCCGCAAGACCGCCACCGCGCACCGGCTCACACTGCCGGGCAAGCTGTCGGACTGCACGACGACCAATCGCGGCCTGAGCGAGTTGTTCATCGTCGAGGGCGATTCGGCCGGCGGCTCGGCCAAGCAGGGACGCGACCGTGTGCGCCAGGCCATCCTGCCCCTGCGCGGCAAGGTCCTCAACACCGAGAGCGTGTCGACGGCCAAGGTCCTCGAGAACAAGGAACTGGCCGATCTCGTGACGGCGCTCGGCTGCGGCGTCGGCAAGCAGTTCGACCTGTCGCGCCTGCGGTACGGCAAGGTGGTGCTGCTGGCCGATGCCGACTCCGACGGCCACCACATCGCGACGCTCCTGCTGACGTTCATCTACCGGCACATGCCGCAGCTGATCACGAGCGGACGCGTCTTCATCGCCCAGCCGCCACTATTCCGCATCGACATCGGCAAGGAGACGTTCTGGGCCCAGGACGATGCCCAGCGTGATGCGATCGTCAGGAAGGCCACCGGGCGGGCCAAGCCGGACATCACGCGGTTCAAGGGCCTCGGCGAGATGATGCCCAAGGTGCTGTGGGAGACCACGCTCAATCCGAAGACGCGCCGCCTGCTGCGCGTGATGATCTCGGACCAGTTGGTGACCGACCGCATCATCAACGAGCTGATGGGCAAGGACGCCTCGGCCCGTTTCCGGTTCATCATGGACCGGGCCGTAGATTGTTATGATCTGTACTTCTATGGTCGTTTTTGCAGTCTCGCGTTCTCGAGATTTATTTT